>CALXEH010000025.1 GCA_944387285.1 uncultured Oscillospiraceae bacterium
AGGAACATCGGGATGAGCTGATACGGGATGCCGATGAGGCCCGGGAAACCGGCCATCATCTGGGCCATGGTCATCTCATCGAACAGCATGAGCCGGTCGTTGATCTTGTCGTTGCCGCCGATGCGCCTGTCGGCCATGAGCAGCGTGGAGATGACGTTCTCGACGTACCTGTAGACGTCCGCCAGCAGCAGGCGGTTCATCGTGACGGCCCTGCCGCGGTAGCCGAGGGTGTTGCGGTCAAAGAAGGCCACGGACGCCAGGTAGGAGCTGAACCAGCGGTACTCGAACAGGCCCAGGGCTATGCTCATCGGGTCGCGCATGACCATCTTGATCATGTCGGCCCAGAGGATGAGCCAGTTCTGGAAGTCGCGGGCGGTGGACTCGACGCCCTTCCACTCGCGCCTCGTGAAGGCTATGGAGCCCTTCTGGTACAGGCGGCCCAGCTTGCGCTCGCCGTTTATGAACCTGTCCCACTTCTCGGCCGGAGAGAGCGCCACAAAGTCGCGCCACTCATCCTGGATGCGCTCCTTGTCCATGCGCAGCTTATTGAGCTGCTTTTTCTTTACGTCCTTCCAGTCGATCTCGGAGATCATTTCCTTCCAGATCTTGAGGTCGCCGGGGACATTTTTCTTTATCCACTCAATATTGGTTTTAAGCATCTTATTTGACCTCCTTGCCCTGCTGGATGCGTTTAATCTCCAGGGATTCCACGAAGGCCTGGAAGCGGGTGCGGAGCTGTCCTGATGTCTTTGCGTTGTACGGCCTGTCGATCGTCAGCACCGGGTGGCCGTAGTCCTCATACTGGATGTGGCTCGCCAGCGCGCGCTCGAAGCCCCAGAAGTCGCAGAACTTGACGTTCTCGTAGATGATGCCGTCGGCGTTGAACTCCCTCGCCAGCCTGTCGGCGGTCTCGCGGCGCTGGAAGATCTTTTCATCCGACATGAAGCGCGGGCATTCGCTCGTTATCAGATAGTGGCGGCAGATCTGCACCAGGGCGGGCTCCTCGTCGTTGAGCTCGATGACTTCCCTGCCCGGGAACGCGCCGAAGCAGAAGCGGTCGAACGCTATGAACGCGCCTGCATCCTCGAGCATGCGGGTCAGGTTGGGATCGTCCACCTCGGAGCCGACTATGCCGACCCGGCAGCGGTACCAGGGCTTGGCGTCGGGCTCGCGGTTCTTGATCTCCTCCAGGGTCTCCTGCAGGTAGGGCAGTATCAGCCGCTGCGGACAGCAGAAACTGACCATATTGATGATGTGGAACTCATAGCCGGTCACGGGCGGGTTGTCCAGCTTGCGCAGCTCGCTTATCTCGGTGATGATGCGGCAGATCTCGTTGTGCCTGGCCACGGCCTCGCGCAGGGCGGCGTCGGAGATGTCCACGCCCAGCTTCTCCTGCATGACGTTCAGCACACGGTTCTGCATCTGCACTACATAGTGCTTCAGGGTATAGTCCGTGTACTTGTAAGGTATGTCTGCGTGGGTGACGAAGAAGTTCGGCTTATCGATGCACTTGAGCAGCTCGATGTTCTCCATGCAGCGGTTCATCTGCGCGCAGGCGTCCACGCCGCAGATGCCGTCCAGGAAGTTGTAGCCGCCTTCGATCGCCCTCTCGACCAGGGCGCGGCAGTACTCACATGTGTAGTTAGACATGTAATAAGAGGCCACGTCGATGCTGCCCGTATTAGGCGCGCGCATCCTGACCGAGAAGCAGTTGTCCACGTTGAGAAGCACTTCCGGCATGTGGTAGCAGGTGAAGCCCAGCGCCAGCTGGCCCTCCTCCTTGGCCTTGCGTATAAGCTCGTTATGCGCATCGTCCAGCAGGTTCTCAAAGTAGATCAGATGCTTAAGATCTTTCAAATGTTTACACCTCTCTTATAAAATCTCTATTCTTCGGAGCGCTTCCCTCACCCCGTAGAGCACCTTGGACCCAGCGGGAAGCTCGAACACGCTCTTCCCCTGGATGTCGTTTGCGGCGTGGCTGTCGTCGGCCTCTATGAAGGCCAGGATCTCCACGCCCGGTATCTTGATATACTCGTTCAGCTCCGGGTTCGTGACCCGGTTGATTATGGCGCCGATGTGGTCGTACATCACGAGCTCGTCCGCGACTTCCCTGATGGTCTCCGCAACATGAGTGCCCTTCCGGCTCTGGTCCGAAATGAGTATCAGGTGCGTTACCTTCTCCATGACGCGGCGTTGTATCTGCTCTATCCCGGCTTCACCGTCTATCACAACGTAGTCGAAGTCGCCCGCCAGCATGCTGACGACCTCTTTCAGATATGCGTTCACGCTGCAATAGCAGCCCTCGTTCTCAGGCCGGCCGATCGCCAAAAACGAAAAGCCCTTGGTCTCGACCATGGTGTCGAAGATCCTGAAACGGGACTCATTGAGCAGCTCGATAGCCTCCCTGGGCCGGCCGTCCTCCGCGCTCTTTATCACCGCACGGCGGATGTCGTCCAGAGACGATGTGACCTTTACCCCCAGCGCCGTCGAAAGCCCGACGGCCGGGTCGGCGTCTATTGCCAGGATCCTTGCGCCCGGGCGCTCCTCAGTGAGGACGCGCACTATTGCCGCGGCTAGCGACGTCTTCCCCACGCCGCCCTTGCCTGCAAGGGCTATTATCCTGGCCTGTCCTTCGCCCATCAACTACCCCCTCTCGTATTTGTTAAAGAGCAACGAACGCTTGACAATAAGTTAGCATACATTGAGCCATTTTACAAGTCATAAACTATACATTCAGATATTTTTTTGTTGAATGTCTCCAAGCTATGTGCTATGATTTAAGCGGCCGGAAGGCCATTTTAAGGAAGATAAGGAGGTGGCGTCGCCATGACATACCCGAAATTACTGCTGCACGAGGGCGGGCACGGGCACGCCGGCGGCAGCGGCGGCGGCGAGGCGCATGAGCACGCGCACGAGCATGTGAGCGGGCATCATCACGAGCACGGCGGCATGCCGGAGCTGACGCCGGAGCAGACGCTGGCGCTGATGAGCTACATGCTGGAGCACAACCGCAGCCATGCCGAGGAGCTGCACGGCGTGGCCCACGCGCTGGAACACCAGGGCAAGCCCGAGGCGGCGAAGCTGGTCGCCGAGGCGGTGCACTGGTTCGGGCATTGCAACGACAGGCTGGAGGAAGCGCTCCGGCTGGTGAAGGGGGAATAGATAATGTGCCTGTCCGACGCCTACGAGCTGGTCGGCGAGGAGAAGCGCCCGCTGATGAGCTACGTCTCCGGCATCAGCGTAGAGGACGGCAAGGTCACGCTCACCGACATGCTCGGCGCACGCAAAACCGTCACCGGTACGCTCAAAAGCGTTGACCTCACCAGAAACGTCATACTGATAGCCGCGGAATAATGAAAAGCGCTGTGTCCTCTGGGACACAGCGCTTTTTCAGGCAAAAAATCCCTCAGGACGCTGTATTACTACTTGAAATAATAGTCATTATGGTGTATTCTGCTTATTAAGGAAATCATTACGGATTCTGGCGCAAAAATACATGCAAAAGAGAGGGAAAAACATGAAGAAAAAGCTATTTGCCCTGTTCATGGCAGTATGCCTCCTGGCGACCATACTCCCCATGAGCGCACTCGCCGTTGATACCGTAACAGTTAACGTAGTTGGTACCCAGGAATATAGTATGGCATATCAAATGTTTGAATCCATTAATGCCGAAAGGGAAAAAGCAACTAAAAATCAACTGACTTTTAATCAAACTCTCACAACATACGCCATGCAGCGTGCAGCAGAACTAGCGTTGGATTTCGGACACACGAGGCCGAACGGCGATGCGTGGAGCACAATTGTTGATAAGACAGCATATGACAATTATAGTTATATTGGCGAAAACGCTGCTGGCGGTACGGCGCAATACATGGATGTGACCGCCGCAATGAACGGATTCATGAATTCTGAAGGCCACAGAGAAAATATATTAAGAGATGCATTTACTCAGGTTGGCGTCGGATGCTTCCGAAGCAATGGCACACTGTTTTGGATACAGATATTTGGAAACAGTACTTCAAACACTACTCAAGCAAGTCAAGGATCCGCAGCACAAGCACAGGTAGCCGTTTCAACGCTGGCATCAAAAGTAAATACAAGCATCACTTTATCGAGTAATAGCATTAATCTCAATATAGGAGAGAATAAGCAGTTCTTTCTCAAGAATACCAACTCAAATAATCAGGGTTCATATATTTTTCCAATTGTGCCGAATGAGGTCAAAGACATTAATGATAATTCGCGCACTATTGCTCAAGTTCAGACTGATTCAGAAGGCCGTATGACTGTAACTGCAAAAGAATCAGGCACAGGAGTAATCAGCATAAACGCTTTCAATGGGCAATCTAATCCGGTAACAATTAATCTGACTGTAACTGGCGGTTCCGATAAGCCCACAACAGATAAAACGCCTGTCACCATCACAGGAGTCAGCGCAGCGACGGGCCTAGTTTACAACGGCAGCGCGCAGAAGGGCTACGCCGGCACGCCTACCAGCAGCAACTACTCCGGCAGCTACACTGTGAAGTATGAGGGCACTAATGGTACAAGCTACAGCAGCAGTACCGCACCGACAAACGCTGGCAGCTATCGTGTGACCATATCCGTACCCGAAAGCGATGAAACATACACCGGCAGTATTTCGCTTGATTTCACCATAGGCAAGGCGAGCATAACCATCAAGGCGGACGACAAGCAGGCGGCTATCGGCGCCGCACAGCCGAGCTATACTTACACTGTAACCGGGCTTGCCGCGAATGATACGCTCAAAACCAAGCCGACGCTCAGCTGCACGCCCGACATGAGCAAAGCCGGCATATACGATATCGTGCCCAGCGGAGCAGTTGTACCCGACGGCGGCAATTACAACAGTACCATAACATATGTAAATGGCAAGCTCACCGTCTCCGACAAGCTGACTGCCCTTCTGAAAAGCCTCAGCTGGAGCGCTGGAACCATGAACAAGGGCTTCGACCCGAACACCACGGAATATGTCCTCAACCTGTCATACTGGACGGACAGTGTGAAACTCACCGCCCGTGCCGACTCCGGTCTGGAGATTAAGAGTACCGGCCTTAGTTATTCAGGCTATGTCTATCCCTCTGCCGGCGAGAACCTGACCGTCACCTTCACCGTCAGCGGTGAGGGCATGACCGAAACAAAGTACACCATTGTTGTAAAGCGTGCCGCAAAGCCCGAAGTGTATCTGGAGGACATGGATATCTCCGTCGGCAAGCTGACACCTGACTTCAACAAAGCCGAAACAAGCTACAAGCTCCTCCTGCCCATTAATGAGAAGACGGTCTGGTTTGACCTTACCGCCTCCCTCGGTGCGAGTATCAGTGCCAGCGGCTATGACGAGACCGACGGTGGAAAATTCGCCGTCTCCGTTGACCCCGGCAAATCCCAGACCATCAGGTTCACCGTCAGCAAAGGCACCGAGGCAATCACCTATGTAGTCACCGTAGAGCGCAAAGAGGGCGAACGCATCACCATCAAGGACAGCCGCAACGGCAAGATCACTGTATCCGACATCAACGCTGAGTACGGCGACAGCGTGTATATTTACGTCAAGCCTGAGACCGGTTTCGCCCTCGGCGAACTGTCGATTACCGACAGCGAAGGCGTCAGTGTCAAACCTGTCAAGGTGTCTGAGAACAAGTACCTCTTCACGATGCCCAAGGAGAACGTCACCATTGAGGCCATCTTTAAAATCGACCTGCGCATGCTGCCCTTCGGTGACGTCAGCCTCGGAAGCTGGTATTATGACGCGATCTTCTACGTCTATACAAACGGCCTTATGGAGGGCGTGGACAGCTCCAGCTTCAACCCTGACGGCACGATGACCCGTGCTATGATCTGGGCAGTACTCGCCCGCATTGACGGAGTGAGCTACATCACAGGCTCGAACTGGCAGACCTATGCACGCAGCTGGGCAATGAACAATGACATCAGCGACGGCACCAATCCAAACGACCCCGTCACCCGCGAACAGCTTGTGACCATGCTTTGGCGTTTTGTCGGTGAGCCTTATTCCTACGGCGGACTCACTGGATGGAGCGACGCAAGCAGCGTCTCCGACTGGGCCAGGGAAGCCATGTCCTGGGCTATTAATGACGGCATTATCACCGGCATCACTTACAGCACCATTGGAGCCAAATCCACTGCCACACGCGCCCAGTGCGCCACTATACTAATGCGCTTCTTCGAAGCCATAGACTAAACGCAAAGACTATGGCCGCTGCGGTTTCACCGCAGCGGCCATTCCCATTCCAGGATTTAAAACTGCCATAATGGAGGGAAAGCTTCGCAGAGTTTGCAGCCGCAGCCGCAAATAAAATTCCATCCGTTTTTCCCGGGAGCGTGTACCCTGGGAAAACACTTCTTGTCGAAGAAGGCTGCGTCTTTTTCTACAAGCTGAGACCGCCGCCCCATATGGGGCGGCGGTAGTTATTTGCCGTATCATTCCCAGTCCTGCATGAAATAGGTGCTGAGGGCCACGGCTTGTTCGTCGGAGGACCAGTCGGCTCTTATGGTCAGCTGCCACTGTTCGCCGCTGCCGTCCCGGAAGCTCAGGCCGAACTGCGGCGCGTCGCCCGGGAAAGTTGCCCAGAGTATGACGGGCGTGTTCGGCGAGAGCTCCGCCGTCTCAAAATACGTCTCCGTCACGGTGAAATCCGTATATGACGGCTCGAGCCTCACGAACTTGAAGTCATAGAGCGGCTCGCGCGCCGAGAGCAGCAGCTTCCAGGCGTACTCCTCCTCGCTCGGGCCGTACTCGGGCAGCTCGCCCAGGCCCTCGAGCACCTCATCCGCCGCCATGCACAGCATGACCGGCATCCAGCCGCGCTCTGTGAACGCCGCACGCACATAGCTTCGCGCGCTCTCGCGCCCCAGCGCCTCGTTCGGGCCCAGGAACAGTTCGGACGTCAGGAAGCGGTAGTCGAAGCTGCCGTCCGCAGCTGTTTTGACGGCGAAATAAGTATCCTGCTCATAGCCCGCGACACGGCCCTCGGCATCGACATACATGCCGCCCGCCAGAGGCACCGTCGTCACGTCGCCCTGCGGGATGTAAGCCGCGTCCCAGGCGTAGACCTCATAGCGGACGTCGGTGCTGCCAAAACTGTCCATCAGCTCGAAGCGGGTCAGCTCGTAGCCCGAGAAGGCGTGGCTGCCGTCCGTCTTTTCGGCGCTGCGCACGGTCTCCTCCGCGCGGGCCTCGATGATGTCCCGGTACTTCTCAAGGTTTTCCGCCTCCAGGGCAAGATCCGTGGAGCAGCTGTTCCGGACGAGCCAGTATAGCTCGCTGTCCTCAAATACGCCTTCCCTCGTTCCGGCCTTGGTCTCGTACCGCACGGATACGGCGTCTTCCTCTGCCCCGGCCCGCAGCACGAGGCGCTCGGCCCCGGAACCGTTTTTGTCAGTGAGGTAAGCCGTCAGGCTGCACCAGGCGTCGAAGCTGGCTGCGTCGAGCGCCGTCTGGTTTGCCGCTGCGGCATTGAGGGCCAGGGCAAGCTGCTCCGCCGTCAACTCACCGGGGCCTTCACAGGCAAGGTATTCGATGTCCGCCGCCCTGATAGTGGACATGAGCTCAGCAAGGGACATGGCTGACCAGGACTCGGACGTATATTCCTCCCACTGTTCCTGAAGCTGCGCGCGCAATTCGTCGGAGCTGATGTCGAGGTCAAATGTCAGCATGTTCAGCAGAACCTTCTGCTGGTCTTCCGGCACATCGTGGAATGCGGCGGCAAACTCGGCTGGAGCGTATTCATACAGCTGTACCAGGTGATAGCCGTAGGCCTCGGCAAGCGCTCCGTCCAGGCTCTGAGTGTTGTTCAGGCAGGCGGTCATGACGTCGTAGTCCGTCTTGGCGTGCTCGAAGAGCTCATCCATGAGCTC
This sequence comes from uncultured Oscillospiraceae bacterium, assembly GCA_944387285.1. GTDB lineage: Bacteria > Bacillota > Clostridia > Oscillospirales > Oscillospiraceae > Scatomorpha. Next base: position 7,900 of record CALXEH010000025.1, read on the forward strand.
AAAGCAGGCGTCGTAATCAAATTTATCGCAATAGTGCGCCCAGTCGAGGTATCGCAGCAGCGCGCCGCCGTAGTAGTCGCTGAAGACCGTCCCCGCGTCCAGGTCGTGTATGAGCTGCGCGGCAAAGAGCGAGTACAGGGCGTAGTTGTCGCCGGGATAGCTGTAAAACCAGCCGTTGGACTGCCAGACACCGCAGCCGTCGCCGGCCATGCCGAGGCTCAGCACCGTGCCGTCGGCGCGCTCCAGCCTCATGACCGAGGCAAAGCCGCACTGCGAGGGGTAGGTGGCGCTCGAGGATGAGAGGATGCGCTCTATCTCGGCGAGCTCGGCCTCGTCCGTCAGCGTTGCGGTCCCGCCGTAAAACTCGAACGTCGCAGAACGCAGGTCGTGGATGTCCGCGGGCGATACATGCCCGGAGACGCCTAAGGAGTCCAGCATCTCATCCAGCAGCTCGCGCAGGGGCGCGGCGTCGGCGGCGCTTATTAGATAGTTCTCGTCCAGATCAGAGAGCGAGCCGTCGGTATTGAAGTACAGCTTCTGCCCGCCGTACACGATGAACTGGCCCAGCAGATACGCGCCCTCGCTGACGTAGCTCCCGCTCCGGGCCTTGGAAACAGCCTCGTCCAGCAGCCCGCGCCACTCGTCCTGGGCCTCGGGCGCATAATAGGCGGGCGTTTCCGGGGAAAGCCCAGTCAGTGTCACGGCGATGTTGACTTTGCCCTCAACGTACTGATCCGACCAGGGCGGCGCCTGCTCCGGGTCGCGCAGGGCCTCGATATAGGCGATGGCCTCGGTGAGCACCAGGCGGCGTTCCTCGCTGATGTCCGGCTGTTTGAGCTGCTCCTGCATGTACTCTATGGCGCAGTTGCCGTAGAAGGCTATCATGGCATAGGCCATGCTGCGCGTGCCGCCCGCTTCCTCGACGGCCGCGCCGCTTTCCACGAGTTCGGACAGGTACGGCTCTATCGCCGCCGCCACGTCGGCGCCAAGGGCCGGCACAGCCTCTTCAAAGCAGCGCATGGCCAGCGGCAGGCCGCTCCGGGCGCGCTGCTCGCTCAGGCGCTCCAGCGCCGCCTGTGGAAACCTCTCTTCGAGCTCCGGATCGTTATAGTCGCCGTCCTCCGGCATCCAGAACGCCTCCTGCGTCCAGCCGCCGTCCTCGCCCTGCCTGAGCGTCAGCGACATCGGCGTGAGCACCTCGGCCGCGATGTCCAGCGTCCTGTCCTCCCCAAGCTCGAAGACGATGACACATGAGTTTACATAAAACGTCGTATCCTCAGCCAGCAGCAGCTCGCAGCTCGCGGCGAGGTACTGGCCCCGGCCCGCCTCGAGGCCGGTGTTGGCAGCGATGAAATCATCTATATCCGCCGGCGCCGGCTCCTTCTCCTGTGCGCCCGTGAAGGTGCAGCCGGTAACGATGACGGCGGCGAGGATGAAGATCACGACCGCGTAGACCGCAGTCTTCGGCCTCTTGGCTATGAGCCGTATGCGCTCCTTGAGGCCGCTTTTTCCGCAGTTCATGGTCGTCGCCGTGCGCAGGAGCGTGGCGGGCTTTTCGCAGGCGGTCTCGATGAGCGTGCGCCCGTAGGCCGCGCGCTCGGCTTCGCCCAGGCGCTGTATCGTCGCCTCGTCGCAGGCCAGCTCCGCGTCCCGCCTCGAGAGCGCCGCCGCCAGCCAGACCAGCGGGTTGTACCAGTGCAGCACCAGGCAAATGCAGCGCAGGACGGCCCAGATATGGTCGCCGTGGCGGTGGTGAGTCAGCTCGTGCTCCACGCTGTGCCGGAGCGCCGCGGCATCCTCCGCCGCCTCGCGCGTCACATAGACTGCCGAGCCGAATAAACACGGCGTCTCCACCGCGTCCGTGACGTACACCGGCAGCCTGCAGGCATATTCCATGCGCTTTCGGCTCCGCACCAGCCGCGCACGGAACACGAGGTTCGTGCCGATGAACCACAGCGCCATCGCAGCCATGCCGCCGTACCAGACGTATTGCAGGATATCCGACAGCGTGACGGGCGTGCCCGTCTCGGCCTTCGCCGCCTCGACCTGCGCCTCGTACTCTGCCACATTCTGCTCGTACTGCGTCTCCCGCTCCGCCTCAGGCAGCGCCGGGTCGGGCTCGGAGATGGAGATATCGGGCAGCTCGTAGTTTACATAAGTCACGACCTGTTCAGAGATCTTCGTGTCTGCCTCGTGCACGACGTTCTGCACGCTGACCTTCGCCGAGCCGATATTCAGCGGCACGAGCAGGCGCAGGAGCACGATGAGCCACACAGCGTATTGCAGCCTCGGGCTGATACGCCCGCGCAGGGCGCGGCGCAGGAGCGCTGCTGCGAGGATGAGCACCGAGGAGGAAACTATCCACTCAAGCACCGTCTTTCGCCTCCAATCCGCGCAGAAGCTCGTACAGCTCATCTATCTCCTCGCGCGAGAGGGCCTGTTTGCGCGTCATGGCGCTCAGCATCAGGCTGACGCTGCCCTTGTACACGCGGCCCAGGAAATCGCGCGTCTCGCTCACGGCGGCGTCCTCGCGCGAGGCCAGCGGGCGGTAGACCTTCACCCCGCCCTCAGTCTCGCCCGAGACGGCGCCCTTGGCCTCCAGCCGCCCGAGCAGCGTCAGCACCGTGCTCCGGCTCCAGCCGCAGCGCCCGCGTAAAAGCTCCGCCGCCTCCCGGCCCGTCAGCCCGCCGCGCTCCCACAGCGCGTCCATCACGCTCCACTCCGCCTCGGTCAAGCTCATATGTGCCATGGCTCCGCCTCCTGTCTACGTTTGTAAACTCAGTGTACCAGCTTTGTCTACACTTGTCAACAGCATATATGTCATAATTCCGACACATGTGCGTGCTATTCTGGCCTCAAAGGGAGGGATGGACATGGGCCGCGTGCTCATTGTGGAGGACGAGGCGCGGATACGGGACATCGTGCGCGACTATTTCGTGAGCCACGGTCTCGACTGCGACCTTGCGCGAAACGGCGCGGAGGCGCTCGACCTGCTGCGCGACAACGACTACGACGCGATACTGCTCGACGTGCTCATGCCGGAGCTGGACGGCTTTTCGGTCTGTGAGGCGGTCAGGCGCGCCAGCCGCGTGCCGATACTGTTCCTGACGGCGCTCGGCTCGGAGCGGGACGTGCTGCGCGGCTACGCGCTCGGCTGCGACGACTATGTGACGAAGCCCTTTTCGCTGGCCGTGCTGCTGGCAAAGACGGAGGCGCTCATCCGGCGCGGCGGAGGCGGGGACGAGGCGGGCCTCATCGCCTGCGGGGCGATAGCGCTCGACACGGGCGCGCGCTCCTGCACCGTGTCGGGCGAGCCGGTGAAGCTCGCGCCGCGGGAATACGAGCTGCTCTGCTGCCTCATGCGCAACCGCGGCCGCGTACTCAGCCGCGAGCAGCTGCTCGACCGGGTCTGGGGCCTCGACTTCGAGGGCGGCGACCGGGCCGTGGACGCGCGGATACGGAGCCTGCGCGCCGCGCTCGGCGAGGCCGGCGGGCAGATAAAGACCGTTTTCAAGTCCGGCTACAGGCTGGAGGAGGTGTGAACATGGGTTTGACAAGACCGCGCAGGCTGCGGCGGAGGATAGCCCTGCCGCTGTTTCTGGCCTTCGCCATACTCTGGCTCGGCTGCATGGCCATGCTCACTGCCGCCGCCAGGGACGAGCTGGAGCTGAAAGTGAACTCGACCGTAAATAACCTGCGGCGCGACCTTCAGACCGAGTTGGAGCTGCACCTCGAGCGGCTCGAGGGCGACAGCGCCGAGTATGCCGGGGACTATCTGCGCTCTAACCTCAGCTGGGATTCAATGAGGCTGACGGGCATCGGCGAGAGCGCGATGGCCCTGCTGGTAAGCGACGGGGAGGGCGGACAGTTCCGCAGCCAGCTCGCCTGGGGCAGCGGGTACGAGGACGGGTTCAGCACGGGCCGGCTCTGGTACTTCTGGCTCGACGAGGGCCTGGACGACGAGGGACAGCTGGCCTTTGCGCGCTGGCTGACGGACATGGGCGCGTCCTCTGCTTTGACGCTCGACGCGGACGGCACGACCGCCGTGAGCCCGTCATCCCTGCTCGGCTGCACCGCGCGCGTGACCGGCTTTGCGCGCGAGGGATACTCGCTGGACGTGCGGAAGATAGAGATAGTGGACCCGGACGGGGAGCTTGCGGCCTCCTTCGAGACGTCCATGCAGGGCGTGGAGCCGGTCACGGTAGAGCTGAGGTACCTCCAAGCGGCCAGCGTGCTGCTGCCGGCGTCAAACGGCGAGGGATACCCCGGCTCCGCCATGGAGCGCAGGCTGGAAAACTTCCGCGAGGCCCAGGCGATAATAGACCGCGACCTGGCCGGCGAGGCGCGCAGTGTGTTGAAGGGCGGAGGCAGTTTGAGAAGCAACGTGAACAGCAGCGGCATGACGAGTCTGATATCGGCGCAGACCGAGTTGGGCCGGGCTGCGGTGGAGAGCGAGCTGTTCACGTACCCGAGCACTTTTATACTGTCGGCCCTGGTTGCGCTGGGGCTGGCGGCGTATCTCTCGTGGAAGGTGACGGGGCCGGTGGAGGAGCTCTGCCGGGGCGCTGAGTCCGGCCGCTGCGCGGAGGACGGGCCGGTGACGGAGCTGAACGCGCTGGCGTCGGCCTTCAACGTCGCTCAGGCGCGGCTGGCGGGCCAGCTCGAGCGCGAGCGGGAGTTCACGCGCTCGGCGGCGCACGAGCTAAAAACGCCGCTGGCCATCCTGCGCACCCACGCCGAGGCCCTGCGCGAGGACATAGACGCGGGAAAGCGCGGGCAATATCTGGACATCGTGCTGGACGAGAGCGACCGCATGACCCGGCTTGTGGCGCAGCTGCTCGAGCTGTCGAGGTTCGAGTCGGGCGCGCCGGCGGCGAAGGAGCCTCTGGAGCTGGACGCGCTCGTGCGCGAGGTCTGGGAACCCCTCGGGCTTGCGGTGCGGCAGCGCGGACTGAGGCTCACGCTGGAGCTGCAGCCGGTGCGCCTCGAGGGCGACCGCGAGCGACTGAAGCAGGCCGTCGGGAACCTCGCCTCGAACGCCCTGCGGCACTGCGCGGCGGGCGGCGAGATCCGCGTGGGCCTGCGCGCCGAGGGCGGCGAGGCGGTGCTGACGGTGTACAACGACGGCGAGCAGATAGCCGGGGAAGACCTGCCGCATCTCTTCGAGGCCTTCTACCGCGGCGACAAGTCCCGCAGCCGCGAGAGCGGCGGCACGGGCCTGGGCCTTGCGATAGCCCGCGCCGCGGCAGAGTCCCACGGCGGCCGCTGCGAGGCCGAAAACCGCGGCCGCGGCGTCAGTTTCCGCATATACCTGCCCCTCGGGCACTGAGCTTGCATACGCGCCCTGCCGCCCGGCAAATGAAAAAAGCCCCGTCTTTCGACGGGGCTTTTTCATCAATAGTAGCGCTTGTTCTTGTTCTTGCGGGCGGCTTCGGATTTTTTGCGGCGCTTTACGCTGGGGCTCTGGTAGTACTCCTTCTTCCTCAGGTCGGCCAGGACGCCGGCTTTGGCGCAGCTGCGCTTGAAACGCTTGAGCGCGTTATCGAGCGACTCGTTTTCCTTAACGTAGATCTCAGACATTCTATTCCCTCCCTCCAAAGACACCTTGCGGCGCTGTAGGGGCGATTAACCCGTTAGCATAAGCATTATAAATTCTTCGAGCGCCGATGTCAAGCAAAACTCACTTGGAGGGCTTCACGATAATGTTTACCAGCTTATCCTTTACCACTATCGTTTTCACTATGGCGCAGCCGTCAGTGAACTTCTTCACCCTCGTATCCGCCAGGGCGGCCTCCACCGCCACGGCGTCTTCGCAGCCCGCGGGGACGACGACCGTGCCGCGCAGCTTGCCGTTTACCTGCACCGCGATCTCCTTCTCCTCGTCGAGCGTCTTGGCCTCGTCGTACTCCGGCCAGCTCTGGCTGCTCGCAAGGCCATCAAAGCCCTGTATCTCCCAAAGCTCCTCCACTATGTGCGGGGCAAAGGGGCTCAGCAGCGTCAGGAAGGTCTTCATGTCGCCGCGGCTCGGCGCGCTCTCGTAGAACTGGTTCGTCAGCGTCATCATCGCCGCGATCGCCGTGTTGAACTTCATGTTCTCTATGTCGTCGCCGACCTTCTTTATCGTCTTGTGCATGGCCTTCTCGTTCGCCTTCGAGTAGCCCTCGCCGCCCTCGATGCGCTTCTCCGCCAGGGCCCAGACCCTGTCCAGGAAACGCTTGCAGCCCTTCACGGCGCTGTCAGACCAGGGCGCGGCCTTCTCAAAGTCGCCGATGAACATGATATACAGCCTCAGCGTGTCGGCGCCGTACTGCTCCACGATGTCGTTCGGGTTTATGACGTTGCCCCTCGACTTCGACATCTTCTCGCCGCCCTCGCCCAGGATCATGCCGTGGCTCGTGCGCTTCTGATACGGCTCCTTCGTCGGCACCACGCCGATGTCGTACAGGAACTTGTGCCAGAACCGGCTGTACAGCAGATGCAGCGTCGTGTGCTCCATGCCGCCGTTGTACCAGTCTATCGGAGACCAGTAGTCTATGGCCTTCTTCGAGGCCACTGCCGTGTCGCACTTCGGGTCCATATACCTGATGAAATACCAGCTCGAGCCGGCCCAGTTCGGCATCGTATCCGTCTCGTGCTCGGCAGGGCCGCCGCACTTCGGGCAGGTGCACTCCACCCAGTCGCGCATGTGCGCCAGCGGGCTCTCGCCCGTGTCCGTCGGCTCGTAGCTCTTCACGTCCGGCAGCAGCAGCGGCAGGTCCTCCTCGTTCATCGGCACCCAGCCGCACTTCGGGCAGTTGATTATCGGGATCGGCTCGCCCCAGTACCTCTGCCTCGAGAACACCCAGTCGCGCAGCTTGAAGTTGACCTTCTCGCGGCCCAGGCCCTTCTCCGCCAGCCACTTTATCATCGCCGGGATGGCAGCCTTGACGGTCATGCCGTCCAAAAAGCCCGAGTTCACCATGATGGCGCTCTCGTCCTTGGAGACGTACGCCTCCTTCGTCACGTCGCCGCCCTTGACCACCTCGATGATGGGCAGGCCGAACTTCTCCGCGAACTCCCAGTCGCGCTGGTCGTGGCCCGGGACGGCCATGATGGCGCCCGTGCCGTAGCTCGCCAGGACGTAGTCGGACAGGAAGATGGGTATCTCCTCGCCGTTCACCGGGTTTATCGCGCGCACGCCCTCGATGACGACGCCCGTCTTCTCCTTGTTCAGCTCCGTGCGCTCAAAGTCGGACTTCTTCGCCGCCTCGTGCTGGTAGGCGCGTACGGCGTCCATGTTGCTGATCTTGTCCGCCCACTTCTCTATGAGCGCGTGCTCCGGGCTCATGACCATGTAGGTCGCGCCGAAGAGCGTGTCAGGCCGCGTGGTGAACACGCACATCGTGTCGCCCGCCGTGGTGGCGAAGTCCACCTCCGCGCCCGTCGAGCGGCCTATCCAGTTGCGCTGCTGTATCTTGACCCTCTCGATATAATCCACATCGTCCAGGTCGTCGAGCAGCCTCTGGGCGTACTTCGTGATGCCCAGCATCCACTGGCTCTTTTCCTTCTTGATGACCTCGCCGCCGCAGCGCTCGCACACGCCGTTCACGACTTCCTCGTTCGCCAGCACTATCTTGCAGCTCGTGCACCAGTTCACGGGCATCGACATCTTGTACGCCAGGCCCTGCTTGTACATCTGCAGGAATATCCACTGCGTCCACTTGTAGTAGTCCGGGTCGGTGGTGTCCACGACCCTGTCCCAGTCGAAGCTGTAGCCGAGCATCTGCAGCTGGCTCGTGAACCTGGCTATGTTCCGCTTCGTCACGTCGCGCGGGTGCATGTGGTTCTTTATCGCGTAATTTTCCGTCGGCAGGCCGAAGGCGTCGAAGCCTATCGGGAACATGACGTTGTAGCCCTGCATCCTGCGCTTCCTCGCCACGATATCCATCGCCGTGTACGGCCTCGGGTGGCCGACGTGCAGGCCCTCGCCCGAGGGATACGGGAACTCGACCAGCGGATAGAACTTGGGCTTCTCCTTGTCGCCCGTGACCGCCTTGAAGGTCTTGTTCTCAAGCCAGTAGTTCTGCCATTTCTTTTCTATTCTCGAAAATTCGTATGCCATTTTCCTGCTCTCCCCTTTTATAATTTCAAACCGCAGGCCCCTTTGACCCGAGCGCGAGGCTCAGACCGTAGGGCCGGAAAGGGCAGAGAGGCTTATCTCCTCCGCGTCGCTCCACAGGTGCTCGAGGTTGTAGAACTCGCGCATGTCCTGCTGGAAGATGTGCACGATGACGCAGCCGAAGTCCAGCAGTATCCAGCCTCCGCCGCGATAGCCCTCGCGCCGCAGGGGCGGCTCGCCCAGCTCCGAGAGCGCCTTGTCCACCTCGTCCGTCAGGGTCTTCACGTGCGTCGAGCTCGTCGCCGTGCAGATGACGAAATAGTCCGCCAGCACGGTCAGCTCCGTCGTGCGCAGGAGCTTTATCTCCTTCGCCTGCTTGGCGTCCAGCGTCCTGACCGCGGCCTCGGCTATCTCTTTCGGTGTCAGCATTTTCCCTTCCTCCCCTTATTGCCCGGCGATGTAGCCCTGGGTCATGTCCCAGGCGCCGGTGTCCATGTCATAGGATATCATGTTGATGTTCTCGCGCGTCAGCTCCACCGTGAAGGGGTTCAGATACTCGTTTAGCATGACCAGCCACTCGTCTATGTCCGCGAGATAATAGCTCAGGCCCAGCACATAGCCGTCGCCGCGGCCCGGGATGGTGTTGAAGGTGATGTTGTCCGCGCTTATCTTCATGAACTCCTGCGCGAAGTAGGCCAGGTTGCCCACCGTCACGTTCGCCTCCACGCGCTTTTCGTAGATCTCGAAGATCTTCGTCAGGTTCGGGATGTTCTCCAGCGAGAGCGTCTGCCGCGCCAGGGCCATGAGCAGCTTCTGCTGGAAGGCTATCCTCTCCACGTCGCCGCCGATATAGGTGTGCGAGCCGTCGTTGGACATGCGGAAGCGCATGGCGTTCACAAAGTCGTCCCCGTCCAGCAGCTGGTAGCCCTGCTTTATGTGGATGCTCACCGGCGGGTTCTGGTCAGGCGCGTCCCAGTCCATGTCGTAGGGGATGTCGTAGTACACGCCGCCTATGGCGTTCACGATATCCGCCGTGGCCTGTATGTCGATTATGGCATAGCAGTCCACCTCGTAGCCCAGGATGTCCTTCACCGCGTCGAGCAGCGCGCTGGTGCCGTCGCCGCCGCTGTTCACGCTCGCCGGGTAGGGTATATTCATCTTCTTGGGGTTAGTCTCGATATTGATGAGCAGGTCGCGGGGCAGGTTCACGAGATTCAGCGTACCCGCCTGCGTGTCGAACATGCCCACGATGTTGGTGTCCGTGTGCAGGCCCTCTCGGTCCAGTCCGCTTATGAGGAAGGTCCAGACCCCGTCGCGCCGCTTGCTGTCGGCCTGGTCGGGCGCCACGCCCTCGACCCCGCCCGTGTCGCTCTGGCTGCCGTCGTCATAGGTGTTGGGCCCGTCGTCCCGCGTGGCCGCGGGCTTGGCCCAGATCTTGAAGGCCGCAAAACCGCCTATTATCAGTATCAGGATGACGCTCAGCGCCACCAGCAGGCCCCGGCCCCGGTGCTTCCGGCTGCGCAGCTCCTCGCGCGAGACGTAGTCGTCCGACTCGAAGTGCACATCGTCCTCATAATCATAGCCGTTGCCGCTGTACACCGTGTGGTTCGTACTCTTTATATCCCGGCCCCGGCTCTTCGCCGTCTGGTGTCTCGGGCGCGGCTTGGGCTCGTAGTCCTCGTATTCGTCCTCGTCCTCGTAGACGTACTCGTCTTCGTACTCGTATTCCTCGCGGCGAACTTCCTTCTCAGGCTTCTTCTTCGAGTGCTTTCCGCTTCCGCCGTAGAGATGCATTACACCTTGTCCTTTCCGTACCATGCCAGGGCGCTTACGGTGGCGCCGTGTGGTTCTATGCCGCTCTGCCTCAGCTCCTCAAGGCTCATTTTGAGCCCCAGTGCCATGGCGGAGTCAATGTTCTCATACGCGAGCTGCCGGAGCCTCTCCACGCCCTCAAAGTCGCGCGTCGGCTCTATATAGTCGGCAATGTAGATTATCTTTTCCAGCAGGCTCATATCCGCGCGGCCCGTCGTGTGCCAGCGGATGGCGCTGTATATCCTCTCCGGTACGCCGAAGAGCTCTCTCGAGAGCGCCGCGCCCGTGATGGCGTGCGTGAGCTTTATATTCTCCCGCTCAAATTTATCGAACACTATACCATATTTCTCCGCCAATATCAACTGTTCTTCCATCGACAGTTTCTTCGTGATATCGTGGAGTATGCCCGCCTCGGCGGCGTCGCCGGGGTCCTCGCCCCAGCGCTTTGCGAGCTTTGCCGCCTCCTGCTCGCAGCCCGCGACGTGCGGGATGCGCTTGGGCTTCAGATACGCATAGGCCCGCTCCCTCAGCCAGTCGAGTTGGGGCTTCGCGCCGTAGTCGCGCAGCCTTATTATCCGCGCGTACACCTCGCCGTCGAGCTCGTCCGCACCGCGCCGGGACACCAGCAGCCCGCGCATCCCCGACGACGACATGGGCAGGGGCGCGGCGTTTATGACCCGCACCCGCGCGCCGTAGAGTTCCCTGAACCTCTCCGCACAGCGCTCTATCTCCGGCAGGTCGCCCTCGTCCCTCGGCAGCACACAGAGCGCCGCGTGCTCCAATATGCGCCGGTACTCGTGCCACTGCTCAAAGCTCGTGAGCATGTCCGTGCCCACGATGAGCCAGAGCTCCGCGCCCGGGTACGCCGCCGCGAGCTGCGTCACCGTGTCCGAGGTATAGCTCTCCCCGCCCCTTTGCAGCTCCAGGGCCGAGACCTCCGCCTCCGGGAAGGCCCGGAAGGCCAGCTTGGTCAGCTCGAAGCGCTCCTCGGGCGAGGGGCTGCCCTCGGCCAGGGCCTTGTGCGGCGGGTCCGCCGCCGGCATGATGAGCAGCCTGTCCGGCGCCAGCGCCTCATAGGCCAGGCGCGCCGCCCGCACATGCGCCGGGTGGGGCGGGTTGAAGCTCCCGCCGTAGACGGCTATCCTCATTTCTTCTTCTGCGCCTTCGGCAGCTCGATCTTCGGCTCGGCCTCGTTGCGCTTGTAGAGCACGAACTTGCTGCCTATGACCTGCACCTGCTCGGCCCGGCAGCGCTCCGAGAGCACCTCGATGGCCTCCTTCGCCGTCAGCATCGAGTTTTCCAGCACGCGGCCCTTCACGAGCTCGCGTGCCCGCAGCGCGTCGGTGAGCGCCGCCGTGGTGTTTTCCGTTATCCCGTCCTTGCCTATCTGCAGGATCGTGTCCTCCTTCGCGGCCAGCCCGCGCAGATAGGCCCTCTGCTTACTTGTCAGCATCGCAATACTCCTTCAGCACCCGCGCAAACTCCCTCAGGGCCCTGCCGCGGTGCGATATCTCGTTCTTTTCCTCGTGCGTCATCTCGGCCATCGTGCGCTCTTCGCCCTCGTATATGAACATCGCGTCGTAGCCAAAGCCGTTCTCGCCTCTCATATACGTCGCTATCCGGCCCTCGCAGGTGCCCCGGGCGCGCAGCACGTCGCCGTTCGGGAACACGCAGCATATGGCTGAGACGAACCTCGCCTGCCGATGTTCCACGCCCTCCAGCTTCTTCATCAGGAATTTGCGCCTGTCGAGGTCGGAATCCTCATGGTTGCCCGTATACCTCGCGCTGTGCACGCCCGGCTCGCCGCCCAGGGCGTCCACCTCGAGGCCCGAGTCGTCGCTCACGGCGGGCAGGCCCGTGGCCTTCATCGCGGCCTCGGCCTTGAGGAAGGCGTTCTCCTCGAAGGTATCGCCCGTCTCGTCCACCTCGAAATCGCAGCCCGCCTCGCGCTGGGGTATGACCTCTATGCCCGTGCCGGCGAGTATCTCGCGGAACTCCACGACCTTGCCGGCGTTGTTCGATGCCAGTATCAGCTTCATGACAGCAGCGCCTCCGAGAAGGACTTCGGCTCAAAGGGCATGAGGTCGTCCACGCCCTCGCCCACGCCGATATACTTGACGGGCAGGCCCATATCCTTGGCGATGGCGAAGACTATGCCGCCCCTCGCCGTGCCGTCGAGCTTCGTTATGACGATGCCCGTGAGCTCCGCCGTCTCTGCGAACTGCTTAATCTGGATGAGCCCGTTCTGGCCCGTCACCGCGTCGAGCACCGCCAGGGTCTCGACATCCGCCTCGGGCAGCTCGCGCGTGATTATCCTGCGTATCTTCGCCAGCTCGTTCATCAGGTTGGCCTTGTTGTGCAGCCGGCCGGCCGTGTCGATGATGACGATGTCCGTGCCGCGAGCCTTCGCCGCCGTCAGGGCGTCGAAGACCACCGCGCCGGGGTCGGAGCCTTCGCCGTGCTTGACTATCTCCGCGCCCGAGCGCTCGGCCCAGACCGTCAGCTGCTCCGCCGCCGCCGCGCGGAAGGTATCGCCCGCCGCCAGCAGCACCTTCTTGCCCTCGGCGCTGTACTTCGCCGCGAGCTTGCCTATCGTCGTGGTCTTGCCCACGCCGTTCACGCCCACCATCAGGATGACCGAGGGCTTGGTGTCCAGCTTCAGCTCGAAGCTGCCCACGCTCAAAAAGCCGGTCAGTATCTCCACCAGCGCCGCCTTTATCTCCGTCTTGCCTATGAGGCCCTCCTCGCGCACCTTCTCCCTTAGCGCCGAGACCGCCTTGAAGGCCGTGTCCGCGCCCGAGTCCGCCAGGATCAGCGCCTCCTCGAGCTCGTCGTAAAATTCCTCGTTCTCGCCGGTGAATTCGGCGAAGACGCCGCCCATCTGACGCCGGGTCTTCTCCAGCCCGGCCTTTATCTTGTCGAAGAATCCCATTGCCCTGCTGCCTCCTCAGTGTGTTTTTCGGCCTCCTCCAGGTCCAGCTCTATGACCTTGGAGACGCCCTTTTCCTGCATCGTCACGCCGTAGAGGAAGTCCGCCTCCTCCATCGTGCCGCGGCGGTGCGTGATGACCACGAACTGCGTCCTGCCCGATATCTTCCGCATGTGCTCGGCGAACCTGATGACGTTCGCCTCGTCCAGCGCCGCCTCTATCTCGTCCATAACGCAAAACGGCGTGGGCCGGACCTTGATTATCGCAAAGTACAGCGCGATGGCCACGAAGGCCGTCTCACCGCCCGAGAGCAGCGAGAGCGTCGTGAGCGCCTTGCCGGGCGGCTGTACCTTTATATCTATGTCGCAGGTCAGCACGTCCTCGCCCGGCTCGAGCGTCAGCTCCGCCTTGCCGCCGCCGAAGAGCTCCGTGAAGGTCTCGCGGAAGCTCTCGTTTATCGCCGTGAATTCGCGCGTGAATATGCTTCTCATTTCCCCGGTAATGTCGTAGATTATACCCAGCAGCTCGCCCTTGGCCTTCTCCACGTCGTCGCGCTGCGAGGCCAGGAACTCATAGCGCTCGCTCACCCGCGCGTACTCGTCTATGGCGCCGAGGTTCGGCGTGCCGAGCGAGGACATCTCCTTTTTCAGCTCCGCTATCCTCCGGTTCGACTTTGCCGCGCTCTCTATGGGCCTTCTGACCGCCTGCGCCGCGCTGTGGCTCAGCTCGTACCCGTCCCAGAGCTTGTCCAGCAGCTGCTTTTCCTCCATCTCGGCGGAGAGCTTCTTCTGCTCGAACCTCGCGCAGGTGCGCTCCATGTCCAGCAGCGCGTTGTTCTTCTCCTGCACCGCCCGGTCGGTCTTCGTGCGCTCGCCCTCGACCTCGAGCTTCTTGCGCGTCGAGGCCGCGATGTCCTCTTTTATCTTCGCCGCCGCCTCGCGCAGCTCCTCTATCTTCCGCTCGCGCCCGGCCAGCTCTCGCTTTGCGCTCTCCGCGCCGGCCTCCATGTCCGCCAGGGCCTTCGCCCGCGTCTCGCTGTCGCCGGATATGCCCCTTCTGAGCAGCTCGAGCTGCGCCGCCGCGTTCTCCGTCGTGCGCCGCTCCGCGCCCAGCGAGGCCAGCTCGTTATTCACATTCTGCAGCTCGCCCGCGGCGACCTCCAGCTCGTACCTGGCCGAGGCCAGCTCGCGCTTTAGCTCCTCCGCGCGCGCGGTGAGCTCGTCCCGGCGCCTGGCCAGCGCGCCCCGGTTCGCCTGCAGCCGCTCCAGCTCGGCCCTGCGCGAGAGTATGCCCGCGTTCTTCGCCGCGCTGCCGCCCGTCATCGAGCCGCCCGAGTGTATGAGCTGCCCGTCCAGCGTCACTATCCGCACCCGGCCGCCGCTCCTGCGCGATATCGCCACGGCGTCGGAGAGCGTCTCCGCCACCAGCGTGCGGCCCAGCAGGTTCTCGAATATGTTCGTATACCGCGCATCGAAGCTCACGAGCTCCACCGCGAGGCCCAGGCAGCCCTCGTCCTCCGAGGGCACCCGCTCGAGCCTGCCGCCGCGGATGACGTCCAGGGGCAGGAAGGTCGCCCGGCCCGCGTCGCGGCGCTTTAAGAGCTCTATGGCCCTGCGCCCGTCGTCCTGCGTGTCCACAACGACGTTCTGGATGGCCGCGCCCAGCGCCGTCTCTATGGCGAGCGTGCAGCGCTCGTCCGCCCGCACCAGCTCCGCCACCGTGCCGTGCACACCGCGCAGCGTGCCGCGCCGCGCCTCGCGCATGACGGCCTTCACCGCGCCGGCAAAGCCCTCGTACTCCTTCTCCATCTCGGAGAGCATCGCTATGCGCGAGTCCGCGCTTCTGAGCTCGACTATCTGCTTTGTCAGCGCCTCGTTGGCCTCTGCGGCCTCGCGCTCGCGGTTTTCTATGCGCAGGCGCCGCCCGTCCATGACGTTCCTCGCCGAGGCGGCGTCCGCCTCTAGCGCCTTTTGCCGTGCGTCTATCTCGTCCATGCGGCGGCGGTGCTCGCCTATCTGCGCGGCTATCGAGGCCGCGCGCTCGGTCTGCTCGGAGAGCTCGCCGCGCATCCGCTCCGCCGTCTGGCGGCTGTTCTCTATGCTGTTGCGGAGCACCGCCGCCTCGGCCTCGGCCTGCGCGACCTTCGACTCCGCCTCCGACAGCCGCTGCCGCTGCTGCTCGGCCTCCACGTCCTTCTGACGCATCCGCTCGGCCAGGGCCTCGCTGCGCGAATACAGCGCTTCCAGCTCGCGCCGCGCGGCGTCCAGGCCGTTTTTCGCAGTCTCGTAGTCGCCCGCTATCGCCGCCGACTGCTCGCGCAGGCGGTCGAGCGCGTCCATCCAGGCGCTGACCTCCTCCACCCTCAGCTCGTCCCGCAGGGCGAGATAGCGCTTCGCCGTCTCCGCCTGCTGCTTGAGGGGCCCGACCTGCAGCTCCAGCTCGTCTATCTTGTCGTTGATGCGCAGGAGGTTCTCGTCCGTCCGGGCGAGGCGGCGCTCGGCCTCCTCCTTGCGGTAGCGGAAGCGCGAGATGCCCGCGGCCTCCTCCAGCACCTCGCGGCGCTCGGCGCTCTGGCCGTTGACTATCTCCGCGATGCGGCCCTGGCCGATGATGGAATACCCGTCGCGCCCGAGGCCCGTGTCCATGAGCAGCTCGTTCACGTCGCGCAGGCGCACCTGCTCGCGGTTTATATAGTACTCGCTCTCGCCCGAGCGGTAGTAGCGCCGGGTTATCGTGACCTCCTGCGAGTCGATGCCCAGGATGCCGGCGGAGTTGTCGATGATGAGCGAGACCTGGGCAAAACCCATCGCCCCGCGCTTGGCCGTGCCGCCGAAGATGACGTCCTGCATCTTGCCGCCGCGCAGGGTCTTCGAGCTCTGTTCGCCCATGACCCAGAGTATGGCGTCGGAAATATTCGATTTGCCGGAGCCGTTCGGGCCCACGATGGCGGTTATCTCCCGCTCGAAGGCCAGCCGGGTCTTCTCCGGAAAGGACTTAAAGCCCTGGATCTCCAATGCCCTTAAATACAAGCTCATTACCTCACAGCAGTTTAGCCCGCGCGCAAACGCAGGCATAATATTATATTACGCTCCCGTCCATTTTGCAATCAGCAAAAAGCCGAAGCGCGGGCGCTTTTTGCCCGGCTTTTGAGGCAATCCCCAAGACGCGGGCCGAAAATGCTACAACTTTTAGAAGTATGCACAGCAAAGACCCCCTTGTGCTTTCGGGTACATTGTATTATAATGTTTATCCGCCGCCGGATGCACGGCGTGCGGAGCACTTTGAAAGGAGCTGCACCATGGTTAAAATTGAAAACCAGAAGGGCGCAATCACGATCGACCCGGAGGTCTTCGCCAACCTCGCAGGCGACGCGGCGACGAGCTGCTTCGGCGTCAAGGCCATGGCCGCGCAGGCCAAGGACGGCGGCGTTTTCCAGCTCCGGCGCGAATCCATGTCCAAGGGCATAGAGACCCAGCTGGGCGAGGACGGCAGCGTGTCGCTCGGCCTGCACATCGCCGTTGACCACGGCGTGAACCTCATGGCGCTCTGCCGGAGCATCATAAATGAGGTCAGCTACAAGGTCTCCAAGGCCACGGGCGTGCCCGTGAAGCGCGTGGATGTCTATGTGGACACCATGCTCATCGACTGACAGCAAAGATACAAATATTGTCACCCGGAGGTAGTCCCTCTTGAGAGAGTTTATTGATGCGGCCGTCTTCAAGGATATCATCCTCTGCGCCAGCGCCGCGCTCGAACAGAACAGGCAGCTCATAAACGAGCTGAACGTCTTCCCCGTGCCGGACGGAGATACAGGCACGAACATGAGCCTCACGATGGGCGCCGCGGCGGCGGAGCTGGCGAAAAAGAGCTTCCCGACGCTGAGTGCGGCGGCCGACTGTGCGGCCTCCGCCATGCTCAGGGGCGCCAGGGGCAACTCGGGCGTCATCCTCTCGCTGCTCTACCGCGGCCTGGCCAAGCGGCTCAAGGGCGCGGAGCGGGCGGACGCGCGGCTCTTCGCCGCCGCCATGACGGACGGCGTGGACGCGGCGTACAAGGCCGTCATGAAGCCCGCCGAGGGCACCATCCTCACCGTCTCCCGCGTGGCCACGAGTTCCGCCGTGGAGTTTGCCGAGCACGGCTCAGACCTCGAGCTCATGCTCTCCTGCGCGGTGGAGTCGGCGATAGAGGCCCTGGCGGACACCATCAACCTGAACCCCGTGCTGGCCCGCGCCGGCGTGGTGGACGCGGGCGGCAAGGGCTATGTGTTCATACTTGAGGCCACGCTGGCAGTACTTCGCGGCGAGTCGTATGTACCCGAAACGCAGCCCGATGAGGGCCGCGCCTTTGAGGTCCACGACCACGCGGACTTTGCCGCTTTCAGCCCGGAGGAGATAGAGTTCGCGTACGATACCGTGTATATCGTCCGCAAGAACGGCGAGCCGCTCGAGCCGCTGCGCATCTATTTGGAGAGCATCGGCGACAGCCTTGTGATCTCCGAGGACGACGAGGTGTTCAAGGTGCATGTCCACACGAACATCCCCGGCCACGCGCTGACGGAGTCGCAGAAATACGGCGAGCTGGAGGTCGCGAAGATAGAGAACATGCGCATCCAGGCTGAGCAGGTCGCGGCGGGCCAGCGTCCCACCACCGCGGACGACGCCGAGAACGGGCCGGAGCCCGGCACCGCTGAGCCGGAAAAGCCCTTCGGCGCCGTGGCGGTCTGCGCCGGTGCTGGCATGGCGGGGCTCTTCCGCGAGCTCGGCGCCGACCGCATAGTCACCGGCGGCCAGACCATGAACCCCTCCACCGAGGACATCCTCACCGAGATAAACCGCACCCCGGCTGAGACGGTGTTCGTGCTGCCGAACAACAAGAACATCATCATGGCGGCCGAACAGTGCATACCGCTGACCGAGAAGAAGGTCGTGGTCATCCCGACCAAGACCGTGCCCCAGGGCATCACCGCCCTGCTGTCCCTGGACGAGACGGCGACGGAGGAGGAGATCACCGAGGGCATGTCCGAGGCCATCTCGAGCGTACACACCGCCCTCGTCACCTACGCCGCGCGCGACTCCGACTTCGACGGGCACAAGATCCACGCGGGCGAGTACCTCGCGCTGCTCGACGGCGCGCTCGTCGGCAGCTACACCAATATCGACACCCTGCTCGACGAGCTGAGCTGGTCTGTGGACGAGCTGGGCCCGGCCGTCATCTCGGTCTACTACGGCGAGGACGTGCGCCAACAGGACGCGGACAGGGCCGCCGCCAAGCTCGGCGCCTGCTTCCCCGACGCCGAGATATCGGTCGTGAACGGCGGCCAGCCGGTTTACTACTATATGATATCCATCGAATGAACCTGCCGCAGTTTTCTGGCAGACACTCACAGTTTTTGTGGGTGTCTGCTTTTTAATGGCAGAAAGCGGCTGTAGTTACTGCACAATTACACCCTTGGTTGTGGGTAATCTCCGCCGGCCCTTGTAAATATTTTCGCTAATGTGATAGTATATTGAAATATGGCCGGCACCATGGTGTGGAATAAGGAGGGGGACATGGAAAAAGAGAAGGAACAAGAGCGGAAGAAGAAAAAGAAAAAGCCCTGGATGCGGCGCAGGCACCGGGCCGTGCGCGACATCGCCTACGCGGCGCTCTACGGCTATACGAAGCGGCGTTACGGCATAGAAATAGATAGATTCGCAGGCCAGGGCGAGCGGGCCTATCTCATACTGATGAACCATCAGACCGCCTTCGACCAGTTTTTCGTGGGCATGACATTCAAGGGCCCGGTCTACTATGTGGCGAGCGAGGACCTGTTTTCAAACGGCTGGATATCCTCGCTGCTGCGCTGGCTGGTGGCGCCGATACCGATAAAGAAGCAGACTTCGGACATATCGGCGGTGCTCAACTGCGTGAAGGTGGCGAAGGAAGGCGGCACGATAGCCATAGCGCCGGAGGGGAACCGGACCTACAGCGGCCGCACGGGCTACATGAACCCGGCCATCGCGGCGCTGGCGAAGCTCATAAAGCTGCCCATAGCCTTCCTGCGGATAGAGGGCGGCTACGGCGTGCATCCCAGGTGGAGCGACAAGGTGCGTAAGGGTCATATGCGCTGCTACGTCTCCCGGGTGATGGAGCCGGAGGAGTTCAAGGGCCTCTCGAAGCAGGAGCTGCTGGAGGTCATAGAGCGCGAGCTCTATGTGGACGAGGGCGTCGCGGACGCCGAATTCGACTCGGACGCGCGGGCCGAGTACCTGGAACGGGCGATGTACGTCTGCCCCTGGTGCGGGCTCACGGAGTTCGAGAGCCGCGGGGAGTACATCGAGTGCAAAAAATGCCGCAGGCGCATAGAGTACGGGAAGGACAAGAGGCTCAAGGGTCAGGGCTTCGACTTCCCCTTCGAGTTCGTGACGGGCTGGTACGCCTATCAGGAGGACTTTGTGCGCAGGCTGGAGCTTTCGGACTGGCTGGACGCGCCCATGTATCGCGACCGCGTATCGCTGTGGGAAGTCATAGTCTACAAGCGCAAGCGGAGGCTCAGGCGCGAATGTGAGCTGAGGCTCTACGGCGACCGGCTGGAGATAGACGAGCTGCGCCTGCCCTTTTCGGAGATCACGGGCATCTCCGTGCTGGGGCGCAACAAGCTGAACGTCTATCACGGCGGCGGGCTCTGGCAGTTCAAGGGCGGCAAGCGCTTCAACGCGCTCAAGTATGTGAACATGTACTATCACAGCAAAAACAAGGGCAGGGGTGAAGATAATGGAGAATTTCTGGGACTTTAGTGTGTGGAGCGGGCTGAACCTGGGCGCTGTGCTGCTCATCAGCCTGCTGGCGGCGAATATACTCAAGAAGTCGATAAAGTTCCTGCAGGCCTCGCTGATACCGGCCTCGGTCATCGGCGGCTGCGTGCTAATAGTCGTCGCGGGCCTGTATAAGCAGTTCACGGGCGAGGTGATGTTCGACACGGCCTTCTTCGGCGGCAACGGCACCGAGGTGCTGGAGATAATCACCTATCACACGCTGGCGCTGGGCTTCATAGCCTCGGCCTTCAAGCCCTCGGCCACCAAGCTGACCAAAAAGCGTGCGGCGGAGATATTCAACACGGGCGTGACCACGGTCTCGACCTACCTGCTGCAGGCGGTGTTTGGGCTGGGCATCTCCATCGTCGCGGCGCTCATCGTGACGGACTTCTTCCCTGCCGCCGGCATCCTGCTGCCCTTCGGCTACGGCCAGGGCACGGGCCAGGCCCTCAATTACGGCGGCATCTTTGAAAACGACTTCGGCTTTGTCGGCGGCAAGAGCTTCGGCCTGACCATTGCGGCCCTGGGCTTCCTCAGCGCCAGCATAGGCGGCGTCATACACCTGAACATCCAGAAAAAACGCGGCCGCATCAAGATAGTACACGTCGAGGAAAAGGCCCTGCGCTCCGAGCAGATACAGTCCGACGACGAGATACCCATGCAGGAGAGCATCGACAAGCTCACCGTGCAGATCGCGCTCATCGCGCTGGCCTACCTGCTGGCCTACCTGCTCATGGACCTGCTGGGCGTGGTGCTGCCGAGCATGAAATCCGTCATCTACGGCTTCAACTTCCTGCTGGGCGTGCTGACCGCAACGCTGGTCAAGCTCATCATGGGCTGGCTGAAAAAGAAGGGCGTCATAAAGAAGGAGTACACCAACGCCTTCCTCATGACGCGAGCGAGCAATTTCTTTTTTGACATCATGGTCGTGGCCGGCATCGCGGCGATACGCTTCAGCGTGCTCAAGGACTACTGGGGCATCATCCTCATCATGGGCGTCGTGGGCCTGGTCATCACCTACATATACAATTACTTCGTGGCAAAGCAGCTGTTCGACGAGTACCGCGAGGAGCAGTTCCTCACCATGTACGGCATGCTCACCGGCACGGCGAGCACGGGCGTCATCCTGCTGCGCGAGATAGACGGCGAGTTCAAGACCCCGGCGCTCGACAACCTGGTCTACCAGAACTTCCCGGCCATAGTCTTCGGCTTTCCCATGATGCTGCTGGCGACGCTGGCGCCGGTAAAGCCCTACCTGACGCTGGGCATACTCATCGCCTTCTTCGCCGCAATGAACCTCATCCTGTTCAGGAGCAAGATCTTCCGGAAAAAGAAAAAATAAGCCCTCCGCACACGGCGCCGCCCGGCGGGCGGCCTATAAAAAAACAGCCTCCTCCCATGCTGTGCCCCGGCCCAAGGGGTACAATGCGGGAGGAGCTATTTTTCCCGCCCGCCCGTTTGCCGCAGTCCTCTGTACAGCATCCGGATGGTGACGGCCACGATCGCGGCATAGATGACGGCGCTCGAGACGGCGGCCAGCGCGTCAATGAAATTGACTGTCCGGAGGATGCCCGCGTCCCGCCGGTCAGCTCTCACGGTACCCATCCGCGGGCAGCACGCAGGACTCGATGATGCCGGCTATCGTCTCCACCTCATCGGCGCAGTCCTGCCGCAGCCACTCCTTGACCACGGCGATGATGCCCTCCACATAGTAGGCGACGTAATATGGCCGGCGAGGCTCCGGGATGCCGAAGCGCTCCAGCACGGGACTGATAACGCGCTGCTTCAGTTCACCATACCTCGTGTGCGCGCCCAGGCTGCCCGGGTTCCGGAATACCGCCCGGTAGACCTTTTTGTTGTCCCGGATGAAACGGAGATAGGGGACGAGATGTTCCCGGGTGACCAGGATCAGCTCCCCTCGTTCCCGGCTGCCCAGGTTCCCCAGCACCTCCTCTTCCTTTCGGGGGAAGTAGGAGAGAAAGCGCCGGTCTATCAGCTCCAAAGCCTCGTTCAGCAGGTCGGAGATGGTCTCATAGTGGAGGTAGAAGGTGGAGCGGTTCACCCCGGCCCGGCGGCATATCTCCTTCACCGTGATATATTCCAGCTCCTTTTCCTCCAGCAGCGAGATGAGCGCCTCGTCCATCCGCAGGGCGGTATTGAAGTATTTGCTTTCCGACTTGTTCATCTGCCGCCCTCCTCTCGGTTCACTCCGCCGACTCGCTGATCTCCCGGGCGAGCTGTATGATCTCAAAGGCGTACTTCTCCTTGCCGCTGTGGAGCAGCTTTTTGTAGATGGGGTAGTTGAGGCCCGCGCCCACAATGCCCAGTATGCCCAGCAGGATGCCCGCGCCGGCCGTCAGTATGCCGCCGTCCCCGATCACCTGCATGGAAAGGCACATGCCGAGGCCCAAGACCAAGGTCATCGCGATGCCGAAGCTGTAGGCAAAGACGGTGGCTTTGCTCCTGGCCTTCCAGTCCAGCTTTTTCAGGGCGACGACCTTGGAGGTGTCCTTTGGCGCGTACTCGTTGGCGATGGCTTCCGCAAAAATCTTATCCGTGTTCATGATACATTCTCCTCAAAAAATCGTTCAGCTTCCGCTGACGGTTTGAGCTTAATCGATTTGAGGAGGAAAGGAAACGACACGGTTTGGGATTTGTGCTGATTTCAGCGTGCCATACCTTTTCCCGGGCCGGGAACGCGCCGGGCGGTGCGGGCAAGGCCGGTCGCCGCCCGGCGCACCCGTTTTGCCTGGCAGCCGCCTTGCAGGCCGGCATAGGCTCATCCCTTCTTCGGCTTTTTGTCCAGCTTGAGGCTTACGCCGCGGCGGCCTGCGGCGGCCTGGAGCAGCCCCGCGGCGGCCAGGGCACGTTCCTTGACGGGCTGCTCGGCCAGTTCCGGCCGGCTGTCCAGGGCGGCCTTCACGGCGCACAGCTCCTCCATGGGCAGCAGATAGGCCGCCGTGGTGAAAATCGTCTTGCGCCGCCCGTCGTTGTAATGGGCCAGCAGCTCGTCCAATATCGCCCGCTTTTCCGTGAGCTGGGCGAGGCAGGCTTCCAGCCCCTGCTCGCGGAAGAGCTCAATGTCTCTTTGACGCGCCCGGTGCGGGACGAAGGAATCCGCGTCGTCAAAACCCTCATAGAGCGCGCAGGGGTATTCCGGGCAGTCCGCGCAGAACTGGATGCCTCCGTGCGTGAGCGAGCAGCGCGCGATGCGGCAGCTCTGGTTGCCCTCCCCGCCGCCGCAGCCGGGGCAATGGCCGCCCAGGTTCATGGGGCACAGGCAGCAGTTGAGCCCGCAGAGCGAAAAGCGGGTCTCATCTCTTGCAAAGCCTTTCATGCCATCCTCCTCACCGGCTGCCGGATGACGGTTTTCAGCTTTTCCGGCCGGCACCGCCGGGCGTCGCTCAGGTAGAGCTCGTGGTGGAAGCGGCCCGGGCTGAAGTCCGGCTCACAGCCCTGCCCCGCGGCATACGCTTCCATCGCCGCCACGGCGGCGGGCTCGTCGTCGTAGGGCCCAACGTGCATGCACTGGACGCACAGGCCCTCCAGGGGCGGCACCACATAGTCGAAGCCGCCGTCCAGCCTGCTCATTTTTATGGTGAAGGCCAGGGCGTAGAGCTGCTCGAGGGCCCGCTTATAGTCGCCGCCCTCCTCGTTGGGGTCGCCCTGCCCGAGCACGGCGAGGAAGTTCATGGCGGGCACGGTGACGATGCCCGGCGTCCTGGGCGGCAGGTAGAACTCCTTGTACTCCTTCTTATAGTCAAAGGCCATGGTCATTTCCTCCGTTTTTTGGGCTGCTCCCCGAGCGCAAGGCAGGTCAGGCGGACGAGGGCGGTCAGGGCCTCCCTGTCCTCCACATCCTCCACCCGGATGTAGTCCTTCGCGCCCTCATAGGGCGGGGCCTTGGGCAGCCGGGGAAAGGCCGCCTCTCCCGCCGGGGTGGGCTTGACGTAGAGCTGGTCGTCACAAATGACGCCGAAGAACAGCCCGTCGCAGAAGAGCCCATACTCTCCGAACATCTTCCGGCTGCGTATCGCCCCGGCGCCGCCGAGCTGCTCGGCCACATAGTCCACAAAATCCTTATGCGAGGCCATGGCTGTCCCTCCCGTCAGACTTAGGGGCGGCGACCTTCTGAAGTTGAAGCAGTATGCCGATAAGCCTATCCATCTTCATGCGAGACGCCGCCTTTCCCAGCTTTTATCTGCATTATAGCACAGGAACATGACAGCTGTCTGTCATGTTCCTCAAAGAATTGCGCAGGCGCATATCGTATGGTATCATGAGTCCCGCAATACTTCCGTGCGGAGGATTTGACCCATGGAGTTCAGAAAAGTGGAGACGGGCAAAAAGAGATTCCTGCAAAGGGAGCTGTAAACACGCGCTGCATGTCTCACAGCACCAAACTCAAGCGGAACCAGCCGTCTGCCAGGCTGAACTGGCAGACGGCTCCGTTTTTGCGGCAAAACGCGCAGATGGACTGTACGCCGAAGCCATGCCCCTCCCTTTGCGCCACAGGCAGGCCGTCGCTGTCAAAGGTGACCGCGCCGGCACAGGGGTTGGAAAGCTCCAGCATGACGCGGGGAAGGCCCAGCATCTTGCACCGTATCTGCCGCTGCTCCTGGGGCAGGTCCAGATTGGCGTGGATGGCGTTTTCCAGGGCGTTGGCCAGGACGATGGCCAATTCTCCCTCGTTCACGGAGACAGTCTCAGGAAGGGAGATGTTTGCCTCCACGGAGATGCCCTGGTTTTGCGCCTGGTCAAAGTAGGAGGCAAACACCGCGTCCAGCCCCGGCGGACGGCACCAGCGTATCTCCTTTTGCTCGACCAGCCGACTTTGGGCCGCATCCAGAAAGCCCAGCGCGGTGTCCCCGTCCCCTCGCGACACCAGCTCCGCGACGGTCAGGAGCCGGTGGCGCAGGTCATGGCGCTCGGTGCGTATGGCATTTTCCGCCGCCTTCACCGCTTCCATGCGGCTTTCGAGGGCAGACAGCTGCAATGTGGACATTTGGGCGTTGTGGCGGGCTTCCATCTCATTTTTGATGCTCGTAAAGAGGAACATCAAAATGAAATAGACCCCCAGCATCATCAGGCCGAGCGCCGGTTTGATGAAGGTGCTTCTTGAATCAAAGCCTGCATATCCGGGGATCAGGTAGACGGCGATGATGTAGTAGGCCGCCATTACCAGGCATATCAGCCACCGGCCCCGGTGCAGCTCCAATAGTATCTGGAAAAACAGCGGCCGCAAAAAGCGGACCAGAAACCAGATCACGCAAGCGCTGAGGACCACACAGGACAGCACCAGCACCCAGAAACGGCTGCCGGACAGGTAGTAGATGAGCCCTGATATGTGGTGGATCAGCGTACAGAACAAAACGACGGAGAGCTGCTGGAAGATAAGCCTCCATCCCCGGAATCGGCTGAGCGTGAAAAGCAGCAGGATCAGAGGGATGTGGATGGTCATGGCAAAGGTCCAAAAGGCGGTATCCGTATCGACTGCCCGGTACAGGGCGGCCACCGCCGCCATGAGCAGGAGCGTGACGCCGGAAACGATGAGAAGGGTGCGCCGCCTGGAATACCGGCTGTCCATAAACAGAAACGCCATGGCCATATATAGCACCGTCAAATACTCCATGATAAACAGCTCTACCATGCGTTCCGCTCCTTCAGCCGTCCTGCTCCGGGTACCTGCCATAGGCGCCTGTCCAGTGCTTTGCCGCGTCCAGGAAGGCGGCGTGGCCGTGGGCGCGGATGTATTCCAGCGCCTGCCTGTATTTGCCGTATTTGTGGCCGGTGCGGTTGAGAAACGATTGGATGGTCTCGCAGGACTCGTACTCGCCGCAGCAGCCTATCTCCTCTGTGCTGTTCATCGGTGCGCGCTCCCTTCAATCAGACGTTTGGCCAAGTTTTTGTTCCCACTCTTTTTTTAGGATGGCATACTGCACAGTGTTTTCATACCTGGGCGTGCCGTCGGGGTTTTTCACGAAGGA
>CALXEH010000026.1 GCA_944387285.1 uncultured Oscillospiraceae bacterium
TCGTCGATGCGGCAAGGGTCCACATCTCCTCCGCAGTCTCTGGAGGCGGTGAAACGCTTCGCGTTTGGATTTCATTCTGGGCGGGGGTGGAACCCCGCCCCTACGGCAACGCTGTGGGTAAAAACCGCAACCACCCGTAGGGGTCGGCGTCCTCGACGACCCTTCGTCCGGACACGCACGCGGCCACGTTACCGCGCCCAAGCCCTGTAGGGGCGGGGTTCCACCCCCGCCCGGACGTTGCGGTTTCGGACAACGCCCAACCCATGCACCCACGCCGGCTGACGCCGGCGCCCCGCGCGCCATACGGCGCGCGGCGGGTCGTCGGGGACGCCGACCCCTACGGGTGGGCAAAAACCGTACCCATCCGCGAAACCGTCACAAGCGGCGCACCGGGTCGGTGCGCCCTACAGATGGGCGCACGCAAACCCATAACGCCGGGCGGGGATGGAACCCCGCCCCTACAGGGGAACGTACCGCACTGCACGCACCAACAAAGAGACTGCGGAGGAGATGCGGACCCTTGCCGCATCGACGACGTCAGTCGATCATTGAAATAAAACGCCGCCCCTATGGGGCGGCTGCATCCTTATTCTCAATCGTCAGCCAAGACGGCCATCCCCGTAAAATCAAACGCAACAAACCTTCCCGCGCCCAAACGTCATGTAGGCG
This sequence comes from uncultured Oscillospiraceae bacterium, assembly GCA_944387285.1. GTDB lineage: Bacteria > Bacillota > Clostridia > Oscillospirales > Oscillospiraceae > Scatomorpha. The sequence continues at coordinate 670 of CALXEH010000026.1, forward strand.
TAGGGCGTCCGTGGGAGAGGCGGGTGGGACGCACACGGTACGAAGGGTGCTCCCAGCCCAGAAACAAAAGCCGCTTTTCTTTGGGGCTCCACCCCGTTTCTTTGGGCAAGGGCCAAAGAAATGGGGTGGAATATATAAGCTCCGGGACTTGAAGCCCAAGCACGAAGGTGCTAAAATAAAAGAGTTATAAATATTGTGTGGAGGTTCCCAACATGAACGAGATAAAAGACATAGCCCTTGCCCCTTCCGGCGAAAAGAAAATAGCCTGGGTCCGCAGGAATATGCCCGTACTTCGGGACATCGAGGCCGACTTTGAGCGCGAAAAGCCCTTTGCGGGCATGAAGGTGGCGCTGTCGGTGCACCTTGAGGCCAAGACCGCCTACCTCTGCCGCGTGCTCGCATCCGGCGGCGCGCAGATGTTTGTCACGGGCTCGAACCCGCTGTCCACTCAGGACGACGTCGCGGCCGCGCTGGCTGCCGGCGGCATGGAAGTCCACGCCGTCCACGGCGCGACGGAGGAGGAGTACGCCCGCCACCTCGACGCCGTGCTCTCCGTCGGCCCCAACATCATCATCGACGACGGCGGCGAGCTCGTCGAGCTCATGCGCACGAAGTTTGCCGACCTCCTGCCCGGCGTCATCGGCGGCTGCGAGGAGACCACCACCGGCATAAACCGGCTCAAGAAGCTGCACCGTGACGGCATCCTGCCCTTCACGATGATGATGGTCAACGACGCCGACTGCAAGCACCTGTTCGACAACCGCTACGGCACGGGCCAGAGCGTCTGGGACGGCATCATGCGCACGACGAACCTCATTGTCGCGGGCAAGTACGTCGTGGTATCCGGCTACGGCTGGTGCGGCAAGGGCGTTGCGATGCGCGCCGCGGGCCTGGGCGCGAAGGTCATCGTCACCGAGCCCGACCCCGTGCATGCGCTTGAGGCCGTCATGGACGGCTACGAGGTCATGCCCATGCGCGAGGCCGCGAAGATAGGCGATATTTTCTGCACCGTCACCGGCTGCTGCGACATCATCACTAAGGAGCACTTCGGCCTCATGAAGGACGGGGCCATCCTCACCAACGCGGGCCACTTCGACGTGGAGATAGACATGGCGGGCCTGAACGAGTACGCCGTGAACAGCTACGAGGCTCGCTACAACATCACGGGCTACGAGCTGCCGAACGGCAAGACCATCTTCGTCATCGCCGAGGGCAGGCTGGTGAACCTCGCCGCGGGCGACGGGCACCCGGCGGAGATCATGGACATGAGCTTTGCCATCCAGGCGCTGTCGGCGGAGTACCTGGCGAAGAACAAGGGCAGCCTGCCCTGCGAGCCGCTGAAGGTGCCGGAGGAGATCGACAAGGCCGTGGCGCGGCGCAAGCTCAAGAGCATGAGCGTCGAGATAGACGAGATGAGCGAGGTTCAGAAGGAGTATCTGGGCATCTGATATTTTGGAAGCGGTGAGCGGGTTTGGAGGAAAACAGCGTTGAGCTCCGCCTTGAGCATCTGAAGGAACTGTTCGAGGCGCACAAGATGAAGGCGCTCCAGCTTGAGCTGGAGGAGATGAACGAATTTGATATCGCCGAATTTCTCACCGAGCTGGGCGAGGAGGACGGCAAGCGCATGGCCACGGCCTTCCGCCTGCTCTCGAAGGAGCGGGGGGCCGAGGTCTTTGCGGAGCTCGACGCGCCGGAGCAGGAGACGATCATAAACTCCATCACGGACACGGAGCTGGCCCTCATCATCGAGGACATGTACGTTGACGACGCCGTGGACATGATGGAGGAGCTGCCCGCGAACATCGTAAAGCGCGTCATGCGCAACGCGACCCCGGCGACCCGGAACCTGATAAACCAGTACCTCAAGTACCCCGAGGACTCGGCGGGAAGCATAATGACGGCGGAGTTCGTGGACCTGAAGAAGTACATGAACGTCCGCGAGTCGATAGCCCGTATACGCCGCATCGGCGAGGACAAGGAGACGATCTACGTCTGCTATGTGACCTCGGCTGACCGGAAGCTCGAGGGCGTCGTGACGGTGAAGGACCTGCTTTTGTCGGACGACGAGGCGGTCATCGAGGACATCATGGACACGAACGTCATCTTCTGCCGGACGACGGACGAGCGCGTGGAGGCTGCCGAGCGCATCTCGGACTACGACCTGCTTGCCGTCCCCGTCGTGGACAAGGAGGGGCGGCTGGTCGGCATCGTCACGGTCGACGACGTTATCGACGTGCTGCAGGAAGAGGTCACGGAGGACTTCGACCGCATGGCCGGTATCGCGCCCTCGGACAAGCCGTACTCGAGGACTGGCGTCGTGGACATGTGGAAGCGCAGGATACCCTGGCTGATGTTCCTGATGCTCTCGGCGACCTTTACGAGCATGATAATAACGGGCTTTGAGGACGCGCTGGCGAAGTGCGCGGTGCTGACGGGCTTTATACCGATGCTGATGGGCACGGGCGGCAACTCGGGCTCGCAGAGCTCGACGGCGGTCATACGCAGCCTGTCGCTGGGCGACACGGAGCCGAAGGACATACTGTGGGTGGTCTGGAAGGAGATCCGGGTCGCGGTGGTCTGCGGCGCCTCGCTCGCGGCGGTGAATTTTGTGAAGATGCTGGCCGTGGACAGGCTGCTGCTGGGCAACACCGAGGTGACGGTGGCCGTGGCGGCCACGGTCTCGGTGACGCTGATATTTGTAGTCATGTTTGCCAAGGCCGTGGGCAGCACCCTGCCCATGGCTGCGGAAAAGATAGGCATAGACCCCGCGGTGATGGCGAGCCCGCTAATATCTACCATCACCGACGCCGTCTCCCTGCTCATATACTTCACATTGGCGACTATTTTCCTGCACATATAGAGATATTCGGGGGAACGGCTGGATGGACATGTCTCAGGTCATATCCCAGATGGGGATATTGGTTTTTATAATGGTGGTGGGCTTCATCTGCGCCCGGCTGGGCGTGACGGGGCCTGAGTTCAACAGAAGGGCCTCGGGCGTGGTGATGAACGTCCTGCTGGTGTTCACGGTGCTGTATTCGGTGATGAATACGGACATGGAGATGGACATAGCGGGCGTGGGCTTCACCATCCTGGTCTTTGTAGTGATGTTCGTGGTGCTGGCGGCGCTGGGCTGGGTAACGGCGACGGTGCTCAAGCCGGGCAGGGAGCGCAAGGGCATCACCTTTTTTGCTGTTACTTTTGCGAACACGGTGTTCCTGGGCTTTCCGGTCATAGAGGCCATCTACGGCGCGGACGGCATTTTCATAGCGGCGATATCGAACATACCCTTCAACTTCCTGGCCTATACCCTGGGCATGGGCGCTGTGAAGGGCGGCAAGGAGGGCCTGAGCGTGAAGCAGGCGCTCTCGCCTCCGCTGCTGGCCTCGGTAGCTGCGGTGCTGCTGTTTTTGAGCGGCATAGAGGTGCCGGCCTTCATTTCCAGCGCCTGCGGCACGCTCAGCGGGGCGACGATACCGATGTCGATGCTGATAGTGGGCACGAGCCTGGGCTCGGTGCCGCTGAAGAAGGCGGCGGGCAACTGGCGGGTGTATGTTGTGGCGGCGGTGAAGCTGCTCATAGCGCCGGTGCTGGTCTGGCTGGTGGTGAAGCTGTTCGTGACGGACGAGCTGCTGCTGGGCGTGACGGTGATCCTGGCCTCTGCGCCGACGGCGATGCTGGCTACTATCTTCGCCATCCAGGCGGAGCGGGACGAGGGCTACGCCTCCGAGTGCGTCTTCATAGGCACGGTCCTGTCCGCGGTCACCATGCCGCTCATCATCTGGCTGCTGCTGTGAGCCGGGAAACGGGCAGATAAACAGAGAACAAAGAACCCTCTGCTTTTTAAGGCAGAGGGATCTCTTTTTCTGTTATCAGCTTTCCGAAGCAGCAGACGGGCTCGTTCCGGCTGCGCGGGAGCATCAGGTCGAGTTCGCTGAGCTTCCGGTTCACGGCGAGCAGGTGGACGTTGCCGGCCCAGTCCTCGCAGTACTGCCGGAAGAGCAGCTGGCCGCGCGCGAAGAAGAGGCCCACGTCCCCGTCCTTTATCTGAGCGCCGCGCTCGAGCAGGGCGATGCCGCCGCTTTCCACATAGGGCTCGAGCTCATGGCCCTCGACCCGGACAGCGAAGTCTGCCGCCGAGCCCTCGGGCGGGGCGTATTCCGTCCAGAGCTTGCCGGGCTCCATGCTCAGAACTCCAGGCTCTTGGTGCGGCCCAGCACCAGGATGAGCAGGAAGGCGAGGACCTCGAGCCCCACAAAGAGCAGAAAGGCAGGGCCGTAGCTGCCGCTGGAGGTCTGCAGCGCGCCGGCTATCGTTGAGGCGAAGGCGGCGAAGAGGATGTTGAGGTTCACGAGCCCGAGGTTGCGCCCGTAATGCGCCGGGCCGAAGAACTCCTCCGCGACGGAGGCGGAGATGGTGGGCACCGCGCCGTAGCAGGCGCCTATGGCCATCATGGCGCCGAGCAGCAGCCAGGTCGCGCCGTCCAGGGCGAAATAGGCGAGCAGGCCGGCGGCGATGTAGATGAGCGCGTCGGCGGCGAGGGAGACCCTGAAGCCGCAGCGGTCGTGCAGCATTCCGAAGATGATGCGGCCCAGGCCGTTGAAGACGGAGACCAGGCCCACGCCGAGCGTGGCGAGCGAATATTCCGCGCCGCCCTCCTGGAAGATGTACTGTGCGTGGGCGATGAGCCCGGAGCCGAAGCCCGTGCCTATGAGCGCCGCGGCGAAGTAGATCCAGAAGCGCCGGGTCCTGAGCATCTGCGAAGGGGTCAGGCCCCTGGCGGCGGGCTGGACGGAGGTCTCGCGCTTCACCTTGGGCGGCATGACGAAGATCCTGCCGATGATGGCGACGGCGAGCAGCAGCGCGCCGGTGAGGATGTAGGTGAGGTGCCAGCCGAAATTCGGCGAGTTCATGAGCTTGGCCGCCAGCGAGCCGAGCACCAGCGAGCTTGCGCCGTAACCCATGAGCAGGATGCCGGAGGCCAGGCCCTTCTTGTCCGGGAACCTCGGCACCACCGCCGAGATGACCGCGTTGTACACGAAGCCCACGCCTATGCCGGCAATGGCAAAGGCGATGAACAGCAGCCAGATGCGCTCCTTGGTCAGGAACATGCACAGCAGAAAGCCCAAAAAGCCCAGCACGCCGCCGGCGGGGATCGTGAAGCCGATGCCTTTTTTGTTCGCGACGGCGCCGCCAATTATGCCGCCGAGGCAGAAGCTGCCTAGCATGACCGTGAAGCATACGCCCAGCTGGGTGCTGGACCAGCCGAAGCCGTCCCGGAAGGGCACCGAGTAGATGCTCCAGGCATAGACCACACCGTTTATGAGCATCATGGCCGTGCCGACCACGAGCGCTGTGACGCGGGAATAGGTTTTTACCATATACTGTACCTCCAAACTCAGCAGGAGCGGATGAGCCTGAGATAGAATTCGGCGCATTTGATGAGCTTGTGCAGGGGCACGCGCTCGTCGTTGCCGTGGATGGTGCCGCGCTCCTCCTTGGTGAGCTCCAGCGGGCCGAAGCGGTAGACGTTCCGGCTTATCCTGCCGTAGTGCCGCGAGTCCGAGCCCGCCAGCATGAGATAGGGCGAGACGATGGCCTCGGGCCAGGTGCGCGCTATGGCGTCCTTGAGCCGGAGCCAGCCCTCGGAGCTGCCCGTCTCCGAGTAGGGCGAGGGCTCGGAATACGGCCCTCTCCTGAGCACGATGTCCCCGTTTTTGATGGTCTTCCTTATCCTGGCCTCGGCCTCGTCGCAGCTGTCGCCGCACATGATGCGCAGGTTGAGGCCCACGGAGGCGTCGGGCGGCATGACGTTGTTCGCCGGGCTGCCCTGCATCTGCGTGACCGCGCAGGTCGTGCGCACAAGGGCGTTGAGCTCCCCGCCCATGAAGCGCGTGGCGAGGTCGAGCACCGGCCCGAACAGCCAGAGGTTCGCAAACACCATGCGCACGGGCCAGATGGAGCGGCGGCCCAGCTCGTCGAACATCTCCCTGGCCGGCGGCGTCAGCGTGAAGGGCGCGGGCTTTTTCTCAATGCGGGTCACGGCCTTGGCGAGCCTGCCCGCTATGGTGCTGCGCGGAGGCGCGGAGGCGTGCCCGCCCTCGCTCTTCATGTCCATGTAGAGCTGCATCTGGCCCTTCTCGGAGGTGCCGATGAGCGCGCAGGGCGCGTCCACGCCCGGGAAGACTCCGGTGACGACCGCGCCGCCCTCGTCGAGCACGAAGGCCGGCACCACGCCGCGCCGCTCGAGCTCCGCCACGATGGCCGGCGCCGAATCTCCCGCTATCTCCTCCTCGCCGGAGAAGGCGAAATAGAGGTCGTGCTCGGGCGTGAAGCCCTCCTTCTGGAGCTGCTCGGCGGCCTCGAGCGCGCAGCAGAGCGTGCTCTTGGTGTCCAGCGTGCCGCGGCCCCAGAGCACCCCGTCCTCGATGAGCCCGTCGAAGGGCGGCTTCGACCAGTTGGCCTCGTCCGCGGGCACGACGTCGTAGTGCGCCATGAGCACACCGGGCGCTTCGCTCGTCCGTCCGGCCCACTTGAACAGCAGGCCGCAGCGGCCTATCCTCTCAGGGGCGCAGCGCTCGTGCATGAGCGGGAAGCGCTCACGCAGCAGTGCGCGGAATTTTTCAAACTCAGCCTCGTCCTCGAGGCTGTGGTCGAGGTTCGAGACGGTGCGGCAGCGTATCATGTCGGCGAGGTCGGCGATGACCTTCTCCTCGTCCACCGAGACGCTGTCGGGCGCGGGCCGCGCCTCGCTCTTCGGCCTGAAGGCCAGGGTGCGCGCGGCCACGGTCCCCGCAAGCGCTGCGAAGGCTCCGGCCGCCCCGGCGGCTATGTACTTTTTCATCAGACCAGTCCTTTCTTATACAGGATGCGGGCCGCGCCGATGGCCAGCAGGGCGCCCACGGGCACCAGCACGCTGGCGGAGGAGGCGAGGCTCGGCACGCAGATAAAGAGCGTTATCATGAAGACCAGCGGCGTCATGGCGATCTTCCAGTTCTTCGCCACATAGACGACGGCGAGCGGCCCGAAGAGGGCGGGCAGGATGTTGTCGAAGGCGGGCTGGAGCGCGGGCGACTCGAGGAAGCCGCGTATCTGGCTGAGCAGCAGCACGCCGATGGCGATGACGGCGGTGGTGACGAGGGCCGAAACGGCGATAGCGATGGTGGAGATGACCTCGCCTGCCTCGGTGCCGGGCTCAACGCCGGCGGCCTCCATGGCGTTGAGCGCGCAGGGGACCTTGAGGCTCGTGAGGTTGCCGGTGAAGAAGCCGAGGTAGGAGCCGCCCGTGCCGAGCATGGGCACATAGGTCAGCACCTCGATGGTGCCGACGGTCCAGTAGATGGGCGCGACGCCGAGCAGGCCCTTGAGCACCCAGGTGATGGGCGGCCAGGCGTCATACCTGACGCAGATGGCGGTCGGCACGGCGAGCAGCAGGGCAAAGCCCGTGAGCATCCACCAGCGGCCGACGCGGTGTTCGTAATCCCTGAAAACATCGTAGCTGTCCATGACCTGACCTCCTTAAACCAGCGCGTCAACAAGGTTCGTGATGGGTATGGCGAGGAACATGCCGCCCAGCATGCTCAAGGGCAGGGCGTACTGCTCCATCCACTTCCACTTGAGGACCTTCACAAAGACGGCGCATACGCACATGAGTATGGCCGAGACGACCATGACGAAGAAGGGTATCCAGCCCCGCAGCCCCTCGCGTATGGTGCCGAAGACCATGCCGAGGAAGGCGCTTATCATGCCGAGGAAGAGGGCGGACATGAAGAGCGAGCCCCATTTTTCGTCCTTGGAGCGGATGCGCATGATGCCGTTTTCGATCTTCTTACCGAAGGCGGGCACGAGGATGGTGCCGGGCACGATGCCGAGGGTCATGACCCAGGCAATGGTGGAGAAAATCTCAGGGTCAGTGATGAGCCGGCTGAGGTCGGTGCCGGCGCTCTGCGCGGCGGCGGCAGCGGCGGGCGTCTCATAGGTGAGCGCGCCGATGACGGAGAGCCTCAGCCAGGGCAGCGGGAAGCCCAGGGCCTTCGAGAGCGCAATAACGCCCAGCAGGATGGAGATGGCGGGCACGATGGTGAATACGGCGGCGGATACCGCAGTCCGCCGCAGCAGCTGTGAGCTGATGCCCAGCTTCCGCGCCCGCCGCCAGGCGAGCACGATGAACCTCAGCGACATGGCTATGACAAAAACTATGACCACGGCGACGAGGCAGTACATAAAAGTGTTGTTTGGATCGAACAAAGAGAATACACCCCCCTAATAAAGAGTAGTTTACCACAACAGAGGGGGGTGTACAATCAGTTTTTTTGCTTTTTCGTCAATATTTAGTTTTTTTCCCAGCCGTCGAGGGGCAGGCGCTGCATGGCGCCGAAGACCTTGCTCTTGAGGTCGGGGTAATCGGCTGAGAGCCGGGCTATGAGCGTCTTGATCTCCTCGCGCTTGCTCACCTTGTCCTCGGGGCAGGTGGTGGGGACGAGGGGCAGGCCCATTTCGCGCACGAAGGCGGCTATGCTGCCCTCGCCCAGATACAGCAGCGGGCGTATCTGGGTCACGTCGGCGCGGGACATGTAGGTGATGGGTTTAAAGCAGCTTATCTGCCCCGTGAAGAGCAGGTTCATGAGGAAGGTCTCGACGGCGTCGTCGAAGTGGTGGCCGAGGGCGAGCTTGCTGCAGCCGCGCTCCTTTATGGCATCGTTGAGCGCGCCGCGGCGCATCTTGGAGCAGAGCGAGCAGGGGTTTTCCTCCTGCCTGGCGTCGAAGACGATCTCGCGGATGTCGGTTTTAATGATGGTGTAGGGCAGGTCCCGCTGGGCGCACCAGGCAGCGACCGGGGCGAAATCCATGCCGGGAAAGCCCATGTCGATGGTGATGGCCTCGAGCTCGAAGCCAGAGGGGTGATAGCGCCGCAGATGCAGCAGGGCGGCGAGCAGGGCCATGCTGTCCTTGCCGCCGGAGACGCCGACGGCCACGCGGTCGCCGGGCAGCAGCATGCCGTAGTCGTCCGCGCAGCGGCGGACGAAGCCGGTGAATCTGTTCAGGTCCATAAGAAAGCTCCAAAAATAAAAAATCGGAATCGAGAAAACGAGAGCAAAACAGAGAAAAACGGAGAATATTCGAGGTATTCATATTGAAATCTAAAATGATGTTGACAAGGCCTTTCGGGAATGGTATAAAAATAAGGCGCGTCAAGGGTATTTTATGAGACGCGCCGTGATTTGTCAAAGCATTTATTATATACAAATGGAGGCTAAGAAATGTCCACTACCATGCTGAACAAGGACACTGTTGTCCGCAAGTGGTACGTTATCGACGCTGCCGGCAAGCCCCTGGGCAAGACCGCCGCTCTGGCGGCCGACCTGCTCCGCGGCAAGCTGAAGGTCGATTACACCCCGCACGTTGACTGCGGCGACTATGTCATCGTTGTGAACGCCGAGAAGGCTGTGCTGACCGGCAAGAAGCTCGAGCAGAAGTACTACAGGACCCATTCCGGTTATCCCGGCGGCCTGAAGGAGACCCGCTACGACCGTCTGATGAAGCAGAAGCCCGAGCTGGCGATGAGGCTGGCCGTGCGCGGCATGCTTCAGAAGAACACCATCGCCGACTGGCAGCTCAAGAGGCTCCGCGTGTTCCGCGGCGCAGAGCACACCCACGCGGCGCAGAAGCCCGAAGTCTGGGACCGCTAAGGGAGGTAAGGAATAATGGCTACCTATAAGAGCAAGAAGGCTTATATGTACGGCACGGGCCGCAGGAAGAGCTCTGTTGCGCGCGTGCATCTCTACCCGGGCGGCACCGGCAGCATCACGATAAACGGCCGCGACATAGACGATTACTTTGGGCTTGAGACCCTGAAGCTGATCGTGCGCCAGCCGCTGGTGACGACCGGCACGCTGGGCAAGGTGGACATAGAGACCACCGTTTCCGGCGGCGGCGTGACCGGCCAGGCCGGCGCCATCCGCCACGGCATCGCCCGCGCCCTGCTGGCGGTGGACGAGAGCTTCCGCGCCCCTCTGAAGGCCGCCGGTTTCCTGACCCGCGACCCGAGGATGAAAGAGCGCAAGAAGTACGGCCTCAAGGCAGCCCGCCGCGCTCCCCAGTTCTCCAAGCGCTGATCGGCACTTCAAACTGGTTCAAAGATGTTCAAGGCCCCCGAAGCCCTGCGGCTTCGGGGGCCTTTCTTATTGCAGCGGCAGCGCCGCGGTGTAGATGCCGCAGTTTTGCAGGGCGAAGCCCGCGTCTAGCAGTGCGCCGGCAGCCTCGTTGCCGGTGAGGAAGACGTAGGCCCCGCCGGGGTCGATATCCTCCGGGTCTATGCCGAAGACGCAGCGGCCGAAGGAGGCCACGTCCAGGAAGGCGGAGGGGTAGTTTTTGTATACCACCGTCTCCACATACTCGTCTGTCGGCTGCTGGAGGTAAAACAGCACGTCGGAGTAGTAGATGCCCGTGTCCAGGTAGATGCGCCCGTCGGTCCCGGCTGCGAGCTCCAGCGCCTCATCCAGGCCGTAAGCGTAGGCATAGGCCATGTTCCCGGGGTAGTCGCGGAAATAGTATACGGCGAAGGCGCCCATGTGCGCCAGGTAAGCGGCGAAGACGAGCCCCGTCACGAGCTCGCGCTTCGTGAGGCTGACAAAGCGGTCGAGGCCCAGGGCCGCGGTGATGAGCATGGGCACATAGGCGCAGTTGAAGCGCGTCTCGTTCACCGCCGTAAGCAGCCCGAGCAGCAGGGCCGAGAGCAGCCAGAAGAGCAGCATGGCCTCCAGACAGGGCTCCCGGCTTTTGAGCGAGCGCGCGAGCCCGGCAATGCAGCGCCAGAGCCCCAGCAGGAAGAAGGGCAGGGTGCAGACGGAAAAGAGCCCGCCGCTGCCCGTGTATTTGAAGGGCAGGCCGCCGGCCACGGACTTCAGGAGCCTCCAGAGGTTCCCGGCGTTGTCCGCGATGTTTGAGAGCGAGAGCTCCGCCGAGCGCAGCTGCACGAGCTTTGGTATGGTGAAGGGCCCGATGGAGAGTTCGCCTATAAACCCGTAGTTCACAAGCAGGAAGAGCATGAGCGGCAGCGCCAGCGCCAGGAGTATGGCGGCCGAGGCGCAGAGCCAGCCCGAAAACCTCAGCCGCCGGCAGAAAAAGCCGTAGGCCAGCAGCAGGAGCAGCAGCAGGGGCATGATGGGCCAGAGCACGGCGTAGGCGTAGAGCGAAAGGCCGTACATGAGCGCGGCGAGGGGCAAAAAGCGCTCGTCCTCAAAGCCGCGTACCAGGAAATAGAGCCCGAAGCTGAGAAAGCCCGGCGCGAGGTTCGATTCCAGGCCCCAGCGGGACATGTAGACGTGCCAGGGGCAGAAGGCGAGCAGCAGCAGGGCAAAGAGCGCCGCCCTGTCCCCGGCGAGGCGGCGGACGAGCCCGAAAACAGCCGCGAGGCTAAGACAGGAGACGAGAAGCTGCGCCAGGCGGATGGCCCAGACCTCGGGCCCGAAGAGGGCCACGAAGGGCAGCATGAGGTAGATGCCCAGGGCGTTCATGCCGCTGCCCCAGGAGGTGAAGTAGACGGGAAAGCTGCAGCCGCTCGAGTCGAAGCCGTAGTGCAGCAGCGACCAGGCTTCGTAACCGGCGAAGGCCTCGTCCTGGTTGATGCCCGCCGGCACAGCTCCAAAGCGCCAGAGCCTGAGGAAGAGGGCGAGCAGCATTATCAAAATGAAGAGCGGGCGCACGGGCAGCTTCCCGTCCCCGCCGGCAGTCAGCTTGCGCATAAGAGCCTCCGGAAATGGCGTTTGCAAGCCAATTATGAAGCAAACCCGCGCCGATGTCAACGGCGCGGGCGTTTTTCAGAAGATCAGCCGCAGCGAGAAGATGCCGCCCTCGCAGTCGTACCTGCACAGGGCGCCGTATTTCCGGCAGAAGGCCAGGATGGACTGTGTGCCGAAGCCGTGGCCGGGCTGGTCGGTGACGGGCAGGCCGTCCTCGTCGAACTCTGCGCCGCCGGGGCAGGGGTTTTTGAGTTCCAACATCAGGCGCGGGCGGCCAATGAGCTTGCAGTGTATGCTGCGTTCGGCCTCCGGCAGGCGCTCGCAGGCGCGGATGGCGTTGTCCAGGGCGTTGGCCAAGACGATGGCCAGCTCGGCTTCGTCCACGGGCAGGGTGTCCGGCAGCTCGATCTGGGTCTCAAAGCGCACGCTGCAGGCACGGGCCCTCTCGTAGCAGAAGCCGAAGACCGCGTCCAGTACCGGCTGTCTGCACCATTGTATCGGGCTGTAATCGTCCAGCCGCTCCTGGGCCGCGTCGAGAAAGCGCAGGGCCTCGTCGCACTTGCCGCGGCGGATGAGCTCGGCGGAGGCGGCCAGGCGGTGACGCAGGTCGTGTTTTTCCAGCCGCACGGCCTCGGCCGCCGAGGCGACGGCCTCGGTCCTTTCCCTGAGCGCGGCCGACTGCAGCTGCAGCATCACGCGGCTGCTGCGGACGTCGTTTTCGTACCAGACCCGGCCGAAAAAGAGGTACATTATATAAAACGCGCAGCCGCAGATGAGTATGGGCGCATATACCAGCACGGCCGAATCCAGGGGCGAGGCCTTGAAGTAGGCTCGGTTGACATAGAGCACGAACAGGCAGGTGCCGAGCGGTATGAGGCTGAGCACGGGCCAGCCCTCGTCCAGTTCCCGGAGTATGCGCTTGTAGGCCTTGCCGAAGCGTTTGAACAACAAAAACAGCAGCCCGAAGGAGGCCAGGCGCACGGCGAGCGGCAGCCAGAGCAGCCCGGGGAAGAGGGCCTGGGCCATATAGCCGTTGGCCCCGCCGAAAACGGCGATGTAAAAGGCGCTCATCACGCTGAATATGACGCGCAGGCCCTTGTACCTGGAACAGATGAGCGTGACGGCCACATAGGGCAGGATGAGCGTCAGCACGCCGTATCTGGAATAGAAATCGAAGCCGAGGCAGAATATCAGGCACAGGTTCGCGGCAATGACCGCTGCTATGCCGCAGACCCAGCCGGCGCGCCAGCGCTTGACCGGCGTGCGGAACTCGAGAAGCAGCATGATGAAGGGCGCAAAGAGCGCCTGGGTGACGAAGACCGTTACCGTGCTCACGAGCTCCTGCGTCATGTCACTGTCCTCCAAGCCAGAATTTGCCCCAGGCCAGCTTGAAATTCTGGGCCGAGGCCCGGGGCAGGGTGATGGTCGTGCCGTTGTCGAGGAGCGCAAGCTGCCCGTCCACGCCGCTGACGTGCTGGAAATTCAGCAGATAGCTCGCGCCGCACAGGCAGAAGCGCGGGTCGCGCAGCAGCTCGTCCACGGCGGCGCGGAAGGAGACGCGGATGGTCTGGGAATCCACAACGCCGTCCTCACAGTAATATCGCAGGCTGCGGCCCACCCGCTCGACGCAGAGCAGCCGGTCGAGCTGTATCCGCCGCTCGCCGTCCCGGGTGGAGACCAGAATGCAGCTCTCGCGCCAGCGCCGGAGCTTTTCCGCAGCGGCGTCCAGGACGCGGTGCAGCGGCTCGCAGTCCACGGGCTTGAGCAGATAGAAGAACGCCCCGACCTCGTAGCTGTCGGCCGCAAAGTCGTTGGAACTCGTCAGATATATTATCTCGCCGCCGTCGCCCAGCTCGCGCAGCTTTGAGCCTATGCGTATGCCGTCAAGCCCCGGCATGAGTATGTCGAGGATGTAAATGTCAAAATCCCCGAAGACCGCCTCGCGCAGCAGGGCCTCTCCACTGTCAAAAACCGCGACCCCGCCCGAGAGCCCCGGCCAGCTTCTCACACACTCGGCCACACGCTCGAGCTGCACCTCATCGTCATCGCAAATGGCTATCCTTAGCATAGTGACCCTGCCTCCCTGTACAAGCACAAAATTTGCGCAAAATGCTACAAATTCTGCGCAGATGCTCTGAAATATTCACAAATTTCCCTCAAAAGTTAGCATATCACGCAAGTCAAAGCGCGTCAAGCGCCGGAACCTCAAATTGGTACTTGACAAAGTGATAATATTGTATATAATCAATATATACAATATACAAGGGTGATCATACTTGGATATCAAGATCAGCAATGCGGGCGGTGTGCCGATCTACGAGCAGATCGTCTCGCAGGTGAAGGCGAAGATCATATCCGGCGAGCTTGGGGAAGGGGACGCCCTTCCTTCGATGCGCCTTTTGGCAAAGGAGCTGCGGATAAGTGTCATCACGACGAAGCGGGCGTATGAGGAACTCGAGCGCGAGGGCTTCATCGTTTCGATGACGGGCAAGGGCAGCTTTGTCGCCGGCAGGGATCTGGAATTTGTGAGGGAGGAGCATTTGCGGCAGATCGAGGAGCTCATGGGCCGGATAGCGGAGCTGGCGCCCGCCTGCGGCCTGGGCCTTGACGAGCTGGAAGAGATGCTGCGCCTCACTTTTGAAGGGGAATGAGCAAAACAATGGAAAACGCTATAGAAGTCAGCGGGCTTGCGAAGCGCTACCCGGGCTTTGCGCTGGAGGGGCTCAGCTTCAGCCTGCCTTCCGGCTGCATCATGGGCCTGATCGGCGAGAACGGCGCGGGCAAGAGCACGACGATACGGCTGCTGCTGGGCCTTGCGCGGCCGGACGCGGGCAGCGTGCGCCTGCTGGGCGAGGACCCGTACAGCGCCGGGACGGAGCTGAGGGAACGCCTGGGCGTGGTCATGGACGACTGCTGCGTGCCGGAGACGCTCTGCCTGCGCGACCTGCGGCGCATACTCCGCGCGGGCTACCGGAGCTTTGACGGGCGGCGTTTCGACGCCCTGGCGGAGCGCTTTGAGCTGCCGGAGAAGAAGCCGGTGAAGGACTACTCGCGCGGCATGCGGATGAAGCTCTCGCTGACGGCGGCGCTTTCGCACGACTGCCGCCTGCTCATCCTGGACGAGGCGACGAGCGGGCTCGACCCCGTGGTGCGCGACGAGCTGCTGGACATCTTCCTGGAGTTCATACAGGACGAGGGCCGCAGCATCCTCGTGTCCTCGCACATCCTGAGCGACCTCGAGAAGGTCTGCGACTACGTCACCTTCATCCACGGCGGGCGGCTGCTGTTCTCGGAGGAGAAGGACACGCTGCTGGAGAAGTACGTCGTGGCGAAGCTGAGCGAGGCGGAGCTGCGCTCGCTGGACCCGGCGAAGGTGGCGGGCCTGAGGCGCTCGGCCTTCGGCGTGGAGGCGCTGGTGGAGCGCTCTGCGGCGCGCGGGCTGGTCTGCGACCCGGCGGGCATAGAGGACATTATGCTGTATTATCTGCGAGGTGAGACGAAATGAGGGCCATGATACTCAAGGATTTGCTCTGCATGAAGAAACAGGCCAAGAGCGTGCTGCTGGTCCTGCTGGTCTGGCTCGTCATCAGCCTGACCACTGCGAGCGGGGCGTTTTTCTGCGGGCTGAGCATAATTTACGTCATTATCCTGCCCATGGCGTCGCTGAGCTACGACGAGCGCTCGCACTGGGACAGTCGGGCGCTGACCATGCCGGTGACCCGCGCACAGCTGGTGCTGGGCCGCTATATCGTGGCGCTGCTGATGGGCCTTGCCATGCTGGCGATAAGCGCCGTGGTCACGCTGCTCATAGACGGCGCCGAGGGCCTGCCTCTGTGCCTGGTCTTTTTCCTGGCCGGCGTGTTCCTGCTGTCGCTGTGCATGCCGCTCATGCTGAAGCTGGGCGTGGAGAAGGCGCGCATCCTCGTGGCGCTGTGCTACCTTGTGCCCTTCGGCCTGATGCTGCTGGCAGAGCAGCTGGGCGTGGATATCGACGGGCTGCTCAGCCGCCTGGACAGCGCGTATGCGGCGGCCGCGGGCGCGGTGCTGGTGTTCGCGGCGCTGTGCGTGTCGGTGCTCATATCCATGGGCATATACAGGAAAAAGGAATTCTGAGTCCCGAAGGGCAGCAAAAAACGGCACAGCGTTCTTCGCTGTGCCGTTTTGCCTTGTGAGCGGTGCGGCCCTATTTGTTTTTCCAGGGATAGTCCTGCCAGGAACCGCCGTTGAGGCGGTGCAGCTCCTCCGTGGCCTGCATCCAGAGCTCGGCGGACTCGCGCTCGGGGTAGAACTCGCAGAACTCGCCGTCCACGAAGGTGTAAAAGCGTGAGACGTCCGTGCACATGCCGTAGCTCGGCAGCTGCTTTATGGGTATGAAGAAGCTCCAGGGCGCGCCGTTTTTCGTGCCCTCGTAGTGCAGGCCCTCTGCGTTGACCCAGAGCTCGCCCTCGCCGACTATCTCGGAGGTGGCCTGGTCCTTGAGCAGCCTGTCCTCGGGCAGCATGCCGAGCTTCACATGCTCGCGCACTTCAAAGCCCGGCTCGGCGGCGAGTTTGCGTACATGCGCCCTCTGTTCGTCGAACCAGACGCGCGGGGTGTCGGGTATGACGCTGCCCTCGCCCTCGGGGATGAGGTCGTAGTATTCGTTCAGCCGCGCGGCGTTGCCGCAGTTTTTGCACCAGATACGGTCGCCCGCGCTGGCCATGACGAGCTGCTTGCCGCATTTCGGGCACCAGTAGAGCAGCTGGTGGAGGTTTTCGGCCATCTTGCCCTTGCCGTCATGCTTGACGCGGGCGGTCTTGTTCCACTCATAGTCATCGTGGTAGAGCTTCTCGTCGAGTATGGCCTGTATCTCGTCGGCGGAGAGCTCGGCGAGCTGTTCAGGCGTAAAGAGCACGCCGACCTGGACATCCACTCGGCCCGGGCGGTCCTGGAGGTTGAACTTGGGCGCTGTGAGGTAGCCGCCGGCTATCTTGGTGTAGAGCACGGGCACCTTGAGGCTCTTGAGCAGATGCCCGCCGCCTATGGCGCAGGGCTGGCTTGCGCCGGAGATGGAGCTCATGCCCTCGGGCAGGATGATTATCCTGCCGCCCTCGCGGATGATGCGCAGTATCTGGCGTATGGAGTTCGGCTGCTTTGTGAAGTTCTTCTTGGGCACGGTGCCCATCTGCGTGAGCACGCCGTGGAGGTGGCCGCGGAAGAACTCGTTGTAGCCGACGACGAAGTTGAAGGTGTCGGGCCAGAAGGCGGGCGCGGTGAAGACGTAATCCACGCGGGAGGCGTGGTTCGAGACGACTATGTAGGGCTTGCCGCGATAGGGCTTTATATCGTCGAGGTAGGTGAAATTGACACCGTATTTCTTTTTAAACAGGGTGTTAGCCACGCCGACCATGAATCTGAACTTGAGCTTGTTGACCGGCTTGAGCTTGCAGTTATCTATCTGTTCCTTCAAGGTAGGCTTATCCATGCGCAGCGCTCCCATCAAAAAATCAGAGGCAGGCGGCCCCTGCCTCTGATTATAGACACATTGTTCAAAAAGTTCAAGTATTATCTCCATGGCGCTCCAGCAGGGCGAGGCGGATCTCGTGCCTGCCCACGGAATCTTCGAGGCCGTCGATGCGGCCGTGGAGCCTGGCGTGGCTGCGGCTGTTGTCGCCGGTGAGGGTCTCGAGGCTTTTGGCCAGGGCCTCTACGGTGGCGCCGAGCTTGGTGATGATGGTGTTGAGTTTGATGATGGGCGTGACGAGGCTGACCGCCACGCCCACCAGCGCGGCGATGACGCTGATGGCTGCCCAGTCGCTCATGGTCTCACCACCTTGCGAATTCGCCCTGGCCGACGCCGCCGTAGAGCATTTCTATATCCTCGATGCTGGCCTTGCGCCTGGCGAGGTAGACGGCGCGCAGCTCCTCGTAGCGCTGCTGGAAGAAGCTCGCGGGCGCGGGGTTTTCATCTACGAGGAGGTTGGCGGCAAGGCCGTAGGGCATGGCGGCGAGGCCGTAGTTGGAGTCCACCGGCAGGCTGTCCTCCATGCCCTCGGCGGGCAGCCAGTCGCCGTCCTCGCCGGTGAGGGTGCGCAGCTCGGCGGTGAGCGCGTTGAGGATGGAGGGCGCGCGCAGCTCGTACTCCATGGTGTCGGCGCTGCGGGCCTCGCCGGAGGCGTCCAGCTCGTCCATGAGGCCCATGGCGGCGTTGAACACGCTCTCGACCGTTGTCATATGTAACAGCTCCTTTCATGCCGCCCGTCCATTGGGGACGGGCGGCTCTTGCGTCAATTCTTTTTGGGTTCGTCGTAGCTGAGGGCCAGTTTGCTGTCGGAAATACCCTCGGTGGTGGGGTCGGCCACCACGCCGAGTATCGTGAGCACGGCGAAGACCGCGTTCACGAGCTCGAGCAGCTTGGCCTGCACGCCCTCGAGCTCCAGCGTGAAGCCGAAGATGCCGGCCGCGACCTGCGCAAGCAGGAGCAGGGCGGGTATGATGGACAGCCAGAAGAGCTTGTTTTTGAGTCTGACCTTCCAGTTTATCATTGGTTTTTACCTCCGTTCATCCTGTAAAGCATGAGCCATACCTGCTGCCTGGTGGCGGGCGAGTCCGGGCTTGAGCCGTCGGATATACCCTGGGCCATGACCCACTCGCGCGCGAGTTCCTCCTCGGACTTCTGGGCGGGCTCCTGAGGCTTGGCGGCGCCTCCGGGCTTGTTCATGCCGGCGGCGGCTATGAGCTGAGGGTAGTCCACATAGGCCGCGTCCATGTCCACGCGCCCGGAGATGCCGGGCACGCTGCCGGAGCTGGTGTACTGCCAGATGCCGCCGGCCTGGGCCGGCCTGGCCTTGAGGTCGGGCTTTGACGGCCACTGGGCCAGCCAGATATCGAACTCCTTCGGGATATCGGCGTCGTAGTATTGGGCCAGATACGCCGGGTTGGTGTAGACCATGGCGTAATAGCCCGCGGCCTGTACGGCCCGGCAGAAGGCCCGGGCCATGGAGCTCACGAGCCCCTTCGTGACCGCGACGCCGTTTTGCTTTGCTGTGGATTGGCTGTCGCCCTCGTAATCGAAGGCTATGGGGTATTCGAGCCTGTAGGGTTTCACGGCCTCGAGGGCGCGCAGGGCCTCCTTGGCGGCAAGCTCGGGCGTGTAGGCGTAGGAGAACCAGTAGATGCCGCAGGGTATGCCCAGGCGGTTGCACTCCGAGATGTTGCGCTCAAACTGCGTGTCGATGCCGCTTTGGCCCCAGCCGGCGCGGATCATGGCAAAGTCCAGCCCGCCGGCCTTGGCCTGTTCCCAGTTGATCTCGCCCTGCCACTGTGAGACGTCTATGCCCATGGGGCAGCAGGGCGCCGTTGTCTGCGTCGTATTGACCACCTCCTGTAGACTTGCCCCGGCGCCTGGCCGGAGCGGGAAACCGTGCATTATTGGGCCGCGTACCGCGCTAATAGGCGGAGACGTAGGTGATGGACGCCGTGTCGTTGTCGTCCAGCGAGAACAGCTTGAAGAGCAGGCCCTGAGAACTGCCGGAAGCCAGCAGCGTCCCGCCCTCGCAGGTGACGTCCGAGGTGTAGAGCTGCGAGTAGAAGGCCATTACCGCGGACCCGACGCAGGAGCTCACCGGCCTGAAGGTGATGCTGGGATTGACCTGCGTCACCGAGTTGTTGTGGAAGAAATAGATGGGGCCGGGGTCTATGGGGAACTCCAGGACGCTGACGCTGACAGGCACGCCGCCCGTGCCGTCCACACCGAAGATGTTCTTGCCTGCGGCGATGTTTTGGGGCAGCAGATCGGGGTCGCCCGCGACCTTGATGTCGCCCAGCACATAGGTGGAGCCTATCACCGCGGTCTTCTCGGAGGCGCCGGGCATCACGGTATAGCCCTCTGCGGTCCTCAGCTGCACGGATCTGCTCGTCACGCCGCCGGCGACATAGCCTTCGTCCTGTTCAACGGAGGCGGTGACGAGCCCGGAAGACGTCAGCACGATGGTGGGCTGGGCCAGTTCGGCCTCGGGCATGGAGCCGGTGACGATGCTTCCGTCCCCGCCCACGAGCTGCTTGCCGAAGAGCAGGTCGGAGGCCGTGCCCGGGTCTGAGAGCTCGGGGATGGTGGATATGGCCAGTATCTTGTCCGCATAGTCCCGGAAGACCGTGCCGTCAGGCACTGAGCCGCCCTTTGCCGTGATGGCTTCGCGTATGGACGTTTTCGTACCTTCAATATATGCGAGTTTGTCTGCGGTAGTGCCCATCAGATGACCTCCCCGTTTATGTCGTCAAGTATGGCGTTGAGGTCGCCCAGGGAGGCGAGGGCTTCGGAGAGCTCGGCCTCGGTACCGGTATAGCCCGCGTCCACGGCGTACTCGTAAGCGCTCTTGCCGCCGGGGCCGGCGGGCCCGGTATCGCCGGTGTCGCCCTTGGGCCCCTGCGGCCCGGTGTCGCCGGTGTCGCCCTTGGGCCCCTGCGGCCCGGTATCACCGGTATCGCCCTTAGGGCCCTGCGGGCCGGTGTCGCCGGTGTCGCCCTTGGGCCCCTGCGGGCCGGTATCGCCGGTGTCGCCCTTAGGGCCCTGCGGCCCTGCGTCGCCCTGGGGCCCCGCAGGGCCCTGGATGGGGCCGTTGTCCACCCAGGCTTCGCCGCCCCAGATGTAGATGTCGTAGGGCTCTGCGGAGCCGATACCATAGGCGTCGCCGATGGCAGGGGAGGGTACGGCCTCTTCCAGGGCAGATACAGATGCGTAGTACCCCATGATCTTGAAGCCGTTGCCGGTATCGCCCTTAGGGCCCTGCGGCCCGGTGTCTCCGGTATCGCCCTTGGGCCCCTGCGGCCCGGTATCGCCGCTATCGCCCTTGGGCCCCTGCGGCCCTGTGTCGCCCTGCGGCCCCTGCGGGCCAGTATCGCCGGTGTCGCCCTTCTCGCCCTGCGGCCCCTGGGGCCCCTGAGGGCCCGGCTCACCCTGCGGCCCCTGCGGCCCGGTGTCGCCGGTATCGCCCTTGGGCCCCTGCGGGCCCTGTATGCCCTGGGGCCCCGGTTCGCCCTGGGTCCCGGTGTCGCCCTTAGGGCCCTGCGGCCCGGTATCGCCGGTGTCGCCTTTTTCACCCTGCGGGCCCTGGAGGCCCGTGTCGCCCTTGGGCAGCACGAAGTCGAAGATGGCGTGGGTGTCAGTGCCGCTGTTGACGACGGAGGCGGTGTCGCCCTTCGTGACGCTGCCGACCTCTATGGTCGCCGCCTCACCCGCTGGGCCCTGCACCAGCTTGGCTGAGCCGAGCCCGCCCTCTATACCGCCTGGGGAAAGGAGCTCGCCCTCCAGGCTGGCCGGGGAAAAGAGCTCGATGTCAATGGCGTTCACAGCCTCACCTCCGAGACGGCGTCGTAGACCGCCAGCTCGTCAGGCTTGAGCACGCCGATGACGTCTCCGCCGGTGAACTTCACGCGGATGTCCACGGAGACGGAGCCGTTTGCGGGGAAGGAAAACGTCTCGTCCTGCGTCAGCGGTATGTAAAAGGTGTTGTCGCCCGCCTCATAGGTCACGTCGCCGGGGTAGAGCTTGCGCAGGGCGTCGCCGAGGCAGAATTCGACGGTCTCGACGTCGTCGGCGTTTATGAGCTCGCCGTTGAGCCTGATCTGTATGGGCAGCGCGTAGGCGTCGCCCTGTTTTATCTTCGTTGCCATGTGTCACCTCACATATCCAGTGCCGCGCACCCGGATATCGACGGAGACGACCGTCGCCGTGGTGTCGGCGGTATCGTTTGAGAGCTTGAGCTTGTAGTAGGTGAATTTCTTCGCTTTAAGCTTTATGCGGTTCATCTCGGGCACACCGGCGGCGTCGCCCGTGGTGAAGCTGTACTCGGCGAAGTCGCTCTTGCGGTCGGTCTCGGCGGTGACGGCGAGGTAGCCGTTGTCCTCGGGCTTGATGCCCACCCAGAGCATGGCGGAGTATTTCCGCTTGAAGTCCTGGTCGAAGGCCATGGAGCCGGATTCCCAGTAAGCGTCTATGGCCTGCCCCTCGTCGGAGAAGTACTCCGTGGAGAAGTGCCGCAGCTCGCCCGTGGAGGTGCCGTAGTAGAGCTCGTCCTTGTAGTTTATGAGGCAGGTGGCCTTGAGGTTCGTGTAGACGTACCAGGCGTCGGGCTCTATGCCGTGGACGAGCGCCGTGCCGTCGGAGCCGATGACGTAGTACTCGTGTGCGTACTTGTCGTAGAAGGTCTTGGCGGTGGCGAGGTCGAAGGTGCGGATGGTGTCGTCCACGCGCTGGGAGATGCGCTCTGCGTTGCGCTCGTCGCCGTTTATGTTGCCGCTCGAGCTGGTGGGCTTCCACTCGACCACGCTGCGTCCGTCGAGCGTCCGGGGTCGGTTCTCGACGAGCACGGCCTGGCCGGGCGCGCAGTTGCCTATGCTCCGGTTGACGGGCGTGACGTAGAAGCCGGCGGTGACGGAGCCGTCCGCGAGTGTGATGGCGCTGTAGCCGATGCTCCAGGCGCTGTCGAGCTTGAAGGCGAGCAGCCGGTCGTAGTGGCGTATCATGGCGGTGATGGGCGTGTTGGAATCGCCCACCTGCGCTACGGCGAGCTCGGGGAAGTAGTCGGCGCGGGGTATGCCGTCGTAGTCTATGCCGGTGTAGAAGCAGCGGTTGGAGCCGTCGCCGTAGACGAAGATGCGGGAATCCTGTGCGCCGTTGTAGAGCTCGGCATAGCGCATGGCCTTGATATCCGAGGCGGTGCTGCCGGTGACGGCCCAGCCTATCTCGATGGAGTTCGTGCCCTCGGCGGGCGCGGTGGTGAAAGTGACCTTGCCGTTCGTGGTGTCGGGCGACCAGCCGGTCATGTCCGAGCCGTCGGCGGTAGAGCGCACATAGTCGATGGAGGCGAGACCCTTTTCGGGCAGGACGAAGGACTTGGCCGTGCCGTCAGGGGAGAAGCGGGCGCGGCGCTGTGAGCTGAGCTTGTTTATCTGCTCGAGCGCGGTGCCGCCGCCGGCGGGCGGGACGGAGACCGCGACCATGGGCCTGTAGCCCGTGACGTTCGTGAGGGTGGTGCCGTCCCAGACCTTGTACTCGGAGCCGTTGAGCAGGTACATGTTGCCGCCGAAGCCGAACATGTGCACGTCTGAGGAGGTGTCTATGGCCCCGCAGGCGGTTTTGCCCCATTCGCCGTCCTCCTGCTGTTCGAGTTCCCAGAGGTAGCCATTGCAGGCGGCGCAGAGCACCTCGCGCCCGCCGACGAAGCCCGACCAGATGCCGCGCACGACGCTGTCGGCGCTGTTGCCCTTGGCGGTGACGGGGTTGAACTGCCAGCGGTAGGAGATCTCCGTCCAGTGCGCGTAGAGGTTGACGTTTGCCGCGGGCGTGTAGCTGTCGCCTGCCATGCCGACATAGCTGCCGCCGGAGGAGGCGGTGTACCAGCCCGCGAAGCTGTAACCCGAGCGGGTGACGGCGGGCAGCTGCACGGCGCTGCCGGTTGACCACTGGGCGTAGAGGAGGCGGTCGGACGAGCCGCTGAAGTTCCGGGCGCTGGTGCCGTCGGCGTTGTAGTATTTCGTGCCGCCCGCCGTGCTGTCGTAGTAGCCGTTGAAGGTGGAGACGGAATTGAGCACGGTGCTGGTGTTGGCCCCGTAGTTCTGGTAGCAGCGCACGGTGTAGCTGAGGGATGGCGGGCTTATCTGGGGCATGGGCTCGCCGGGGTAGGCGAAGACGCTGCTGGTGCCGCCGCTGCCGCCGCGCTTGTCGAAGGTGACGGTGTAGCCGGCGTCGTAGGTGCCGTAGTATGTGCCGCGGTCGAGCGCGGTGAGGTTGTGGCGCGAGCTGCTGCCGCCGTTCCAGATGTAGAGGTAGACGTAGCCGGCGGGGAACTCGGCGGAGGCGGGCGAGGTCAGCTCTGCGGGCGGGATGACGGCGCTGGTGTCGAAGTAGAAGCTGCCGTCCTTGGGCGTGGAGGGCCCGGCGTTGGCGTAGGTGCTCGATTCGCTGGTGAGGAACTTGTAATAGAGCGGGTAAGCCGCTTCACAGTCCAGGTAGCCCTTGGGGCCCAGCTCGACCTCGAAGCTGATGCCCTTGCCGCTCCTGGCGTTGTCGAAGCGGATGAGGTGGACGTAGTTGCCGTTCGTGAGGCCGTCGGTGCCGAGGCTGTTGAGGCCGGCCCAGCCGGTGCGGGTATCGCTGCTGCTGCCCACGGCGCTGCTCTCGCTGAGCCAGTCCTGGTAGGTGGAGCCGTTGCGGAAGGTCTTGGAATAGATGTTTTGAATTACTGTAGCCATATTCCCGCCTCCTGTTTACACGGCTATGCCGGTGAAGCGGTAGACCGCGCCGGCGGAGTCCTTGTAGTAGTAGCCGACGTAGTCCTCGTAATTGGCGTAGGTGACGGTGGCGGGCGTGCCGGTGAGCGTGAGGTTGCCGACGCTGTCTACTTCGATGCTGGGGTACATGATAATGAAGGTAGAGCTGGAGCCGGTCTCAGTGAGCAGGACGCTGGTGGTGTCGGTGTCCACCTCGATGGTGTAGCCGCTCATGAGCCCGGCGATGTTCTTGCTGCCCGCGCGTTTTTTGAGCGCGCCGCCGTCCGTGACCTTGAAGTTGCGCATGACCGCCGCCTCGCCCATCTTGAGCGAGGCCTCGCCCTCCTGCGCCTCGTTGACGCCGAGCCACTTTTTGATCTGGTAAACCGCCTCTCTGACGGAGGTAACGATCTGTGCCATGTGAGCCTCCTTTACTCAGGGTTTAAAGAGGGGCCGGGCGCGGGCCCGGCCCCTTCAGGATCAGGCGGAGTAGGCCTTCTCCACAACGGGAGAGGGGTACTTCGTATCGGTGTAGGCGTAGGCGCGGAGGGTCTGGCCGTCCTCGAGGGTGACGGAAGCGCCGGAGCTGACGAGGGAGCGGGAATTGCTGTACCTCGGGTCGGTGCCGTCGGTGGTGACGTAGATGGTAGCGCCGGAGGCCGTGACGGTGACGGTCGCGCCGGTGCCGCCGAGGGTGGGCGCCTCCTGGACGCTGGCGGTGGCGGCGTAGACGTAGACGCCGTCGCACTTTTCGGCGAGCACGCCGGCCCAGTAGCGGACGCGGCCCTCGATGACGTTGCCGTCGATGCCCATGGGGTCCTTCTGGATCTTGTACTTGGTGAGCTTCTGGGCGAAGGGGCAGGCGTCCTTGTGCTGGAGGATGAAGTAGACGCCGGCGGGCATGTCCGCGTCGGGGACGACGTGGACGTCGAAGCCTGCCACGCGCGGGAGGCTGTTCTCGGTGAGGGCCTGGGAGCCGAGCTTTTCGAGATAGGTGAGGTTGGCGAGGTTGGGCAGCATGGCGGCGTAGGTCTCGGCGATGAACATGCCGCGGCCCGCGCGGGGCACATGGCAGTTGTTCATGTGGGAGGCGCCGGCCTGGATGAGGCCCAGCAGGGTCTCGGCGGTGGGTGCCGCGCCGCCGACGACCTTGCCCGCGCCGTAGGCCCACTTCATCATGACGTAGGCCTCGGTCTCGGGTATGACGACGTCGCGGACCTGGACGTGGAGGCGCGCGGAGGCGTCCTTGACGTTGTACTGGTCCTGGGCGTTGCCCTCGTCGATGGAGCCGGTGAAGGAGCGGTCGCGCTCGATGCGGAAGGTCTGCACCCTGTCGCCGATCTCTTTTATCTCGCCGTAGCGGGAGGTACCGCTTTTGACGTAGTCGTTCATCTCCATCTTGTCGACGGAGTAGACGGAGACCTCGTTGACGCCGGTGAACTCGACCTTGTCGCTGGTGGCCCCGCGCAGGAGGCTCTCGCGCGCGAAGGCGTCGTCCACATACTTGGAGAATTTGCTTGCAAGATTGATAGCCAAAAGACATCTTCCTTTCAAAATATGAGTGTAGTCCGATGCAAAAGCTGGTCTGCCTCACACCGGCAGGCAAACGGACGCTGGTCTCGCGCCCGAAGGATTCAAAATAAGAGAGAAGCCCCAAAGCTTCCCCCGGCGCATATCGTGACGGAGGGTCTGTCGTTTTGCCCAAAGCGTAACCGTAGGGGCGGGGTTCCACCCCCGCCCGGCGCGGTGACGTGACGTCCGCCGCAGACTTCACGTTTTGGCTCCCCAAAGGGGAGCCTGGTTTATAAGGTAAAACGCGGAGCGTTTCACCGCTTCCCGGAGACTGCGGAGGAGATGTGGACCCTTGCCGCATCGACGACGTCAGTCGATATTTGAGATCACGCCGCCCAACGGGCGGCTAATTACATTGTTCCCCCTCGTTCACGCCGGTCAATAACTCGGTACCTATCAACGTACAAACCTCACGGTTTCAAACGTCGGATAGGACCACCAGCGCAAGTGGGAGAGGCGGGTGGGACGCAACCGCCCCGATGGGTCCGCCACAATAAAAAGCCGCTTTTCTTTGGGGCGCCACTCCCGTTTCTTTGGGCAAGGGCCAAAGAAATGGGGTGGCATTTACACCGAGGTCAGATAGAGTTCCACCCGGCGGAGATGGGGTCGTAAGGCGGGTCGCCTCCGGCGGAGACGGCGCTGCCGGCGCTGCGCCGGGCGTTTTCACGCTCGCGGCGCTCGCGCTCGAGCTCGGCGCGCAGCCGGGAGAGCTCGGCGTCCTTTTCCGCGGCCTCGCGGCGGGAGAGGTGAGCGGCGTAGGCGTCGCTGAGGCTGACGCCGCGGCGCACCTCGTCCCAGACCTCGGCGGGAATGGCCTCACGGTCGGTGCGCAGCCGCGCGGCGGCCTCGGGGAAGGCCTTGACGAAGCTCTCGCATTCGCGGCGGCGGCGCTCCTCGGGCGAGAACTCGCCCGTGCCGCCGGAGCGCAGGGACTCGAGCCTGAGGCTGGCGTCGCCGAGCTTGCCGCGGATGCGGTCGTAGTCGAGGCCCTTTTGGGCGAGGGCGATGAGCTCCTCGCGCCCGACGTTTTTGGTCTCACCGAGGTGGCGGAGGGTGAAGCTCTCAGCCTCGGCGGGCTTTTCGGGCTTGGTATCGATGCCGGGCTCGGCCTCGTCCGTGACGCCCTGCATCATTTCGGCGACGTCTACCTGCCACTCGCCGCTGTCGGCGGGCTCTGCGGCGGGCGCCTGAACGTTTATTTCTTCCATACTGGCTCCTTTCTCAGACTGCCGCAGCCTGCGCCGTGCTTTCGGCGGCGCGGCGGGCGGTGATGGCGTTTATGAGGCCCTGGCGGTCGGTGATGTAGCCGTCGGGCACGCGCTCGAGGTATTCGAGCACGTCGATATGCCCCTGCGCGAGCAGGTTGTCCATTGTCTGCGTGGAGGCTATCTCGCTCCAGTAGGCGGCTGCGCCGACGTCGAGCTGGAGCCGCACCGGCAGTTCGCGCAGGCTGGAGAAGTCGAAGAGCACGGAGATCTTGCCGTTTTCGGCCCTGGGCAGCTTGTCGCCGACGAAGTCGAGTATCTCCTCTGGCACCTCGGCGATGGGGTCGATCTCGGCCGGGCGCAGGCCGTAGCAGCAGGACATGAAATCCATGTAGATGCTGCCCAGGTCCTCTATGCTCTGGTAGAGGTTCTGCTTTGTGATCTCGTTGGGCGTGGCGGCGGCGCGCTGCAGGGCGATGATAGCGGAGGTGTTGTCGGGCTTGGCCTCGCCTAGGGCGACGCTGGTAGCGCCGAGGTTCGTCTGGGTGAGGCTCTGGGTGAGCTCGATGAACTGGGCTATCTGCGGGGATATCTGCGCGGGGCCGAGCACGCGGGCTACGTTGTCCACGCCGCCGCCGTTTACCCCAATGGCGCGGCCTATGCCGTTGTCCCAGCGCGGGATGCGGGTCTTGTCGTAGACTATCTTGGGGTAGGCCGTGGCCATGAGCGAGATCATGCTCATGGCGAAGAGCTTGTTGATGTAGATCTGGTTGGGTATGAGCCCGGTTATCATGGCCTGGCCGTGGTAGCTGTCCTGGACGTAGTCCCAGCAGAGCCAGGTGACGGGGTAGAGGCGCAGGCCGAGATCCCAGGGTTTGCGTATCACGACGCCGCGGGCGCACTCGCAGCCCCAGACGGTGCCGGTTTTGCCGTCCTTCCAGAGTCGGAGGATGACGGTGGTTTTCCCGCCCGTGTCCTTGTAGGCGTCCATGAGCTGCTCGTCGGTGTCCTCCTTGATGGCCTGCCAGTCGGGGCAGCCGAGGCGGCGGGCGCGCTCCCGGAGGGCGGGGGTCATCTCGCGGCGTTTTATGAGGATGTAGGGCTGGGACTGGACGTGCCTGTCTGCGGTGTTGCCGAAGCCGATGCGGGTGTTCTGTACGATCTCGGTGACGATGGCGCCCTTGCCGCCGCTGCCGGAATCGGCCTCGGGGTCCCACCAGGTGTAGGTGGCGCCGTCGCCGTCGACTGCGGCGTTGCGCATGTACTCCTTGAGCAGCCAGGTCAGCTTGTTGCGCTCGAAGAGGGCCTCGAACTCGGCGTTGATGACGTCGGAGGCGCGCTTGAGGCTGCTGTCGCCGGCCCCGGAAGGCAGGGGCGAGCACTTGAGCTTGAGCTTGTCGCTCGTTATGGAGGCCACGGTGAAGAGGGTGACGCGCTTGAGGAAGTTGAACTGCGGCGTGGGCAGGCCGTTGGACTCGACGCCCTCCCACTGCTTGCCGATGAAGAAGTTCTCGTTGACCCTGACGGTGTCGTCGAGCTGGATGCTGTCGTTGTAGGCGAGCATTTTTTCGTACTCGCGCCAGACGGAATCGGCGCTGATCTCTCCGGGCTTCATGTTCAGACCTCCTCTCCCTGCCTGCGTTGCATGTCTGCCTGGCCGTAGCTGAGAATACCGGCCAGGGCCTCTTCAAATCGGCGCTGTTCGCGCAGGGCGCGCTCGCGCAGCTCGTCCGGCTCGGGCTCCTGCGCCGGGATGGGCCCCGGCGGCATCGCGGCCTCGAGGGCTTTGAGGCAGCGCGCAAGCGAAATAGCCGCCGCCACGCTGGACGCCGCGCAGACGAGCGCGGCAATGAGCAGAATGATCTCCATGTTGACCTCCTGTATATTAAAATTGCAGATAGCTCCTCTTGGGGTCGCCGCCGGTCATGAACTCGTCGTAGTCCTCGAGCGGCTCGCCGTCGTCCTCGCGCGAGGGCGCGGGCGCGGCGTTTTCGGCGGCGAGAGTGCGGCTGATGCAGTAGTAGCGCAGGGCGTCCACGCGGTGGGTGACGTCGTGGGGCTCACGGGCGCAGTCGTTGGGGTCGCGCTCGTCGGCCTGGATGTCGCGCAGGTCCTCGATGGTCTCGCGGCAGCTCTTGAAGAGCATGAGCATGGGCTTGCCGTCCGTGCGCTTCGCCAGAGCCTCGCGCAGGAGCAGGTGGCCCTGCACCCTGTTGTTGTCGGCCTTGACGATGGGCACGCCCGCGTCCATGAATATCTCTGCCATGGTGCGGCCCGTGTCCTTCTGGCGGTTCCACATGTCCGGCGGCGCAAAGGTGATCTCGATGCGCTCGCCGGGCAGGGTGTGGGAGAGCATGGCCTCGGCGGCCTCGCGGACTATGAGGCCGGGCGCGGAGAATTCGCGGTACATCCAGCTGCGCCCGTCCCCGTCCACGGCGAACCAGGCGCAGGCGAACATGTCGAGGCCGTAGTCGAAGGCCCTGTAGCGCTTCCAGGAGTCCGGGATGGAAAAGGGCTCGGCGAGGTTGCCGGTGCCGGCCAGCTCGGGGAAGTAGTTGCCGCCGAGCGCGTCCCACTCGCCGTAGCGGTAGGCGCGGCGCAGGTTCTCCGGCATGGAGGCGAGCATGCGCACATAGGCGGGCGAGGAGCGCAGCAGCGCGGTGTTGTCCTCGACGGTGGCGGGGATGAAGACGTAGTCCTCCGGGTCCTCGCTGGCCTCGGGGTCGTCCGGGTCAGTGATGAAGTCGCGGTCAATGAACAGGCGCTTGACCCAGCGATGGCCCACGCCGCCGGGGTTGCAGGTGATATACATGCGCTTTGGGAAGTCGTTCACGCCGCGCAGCAGCCCGCCGAGGAACTGGAAGCTGCGCCAGGTGAACTGCGTCGCCTCGTCGATGAAAATCCAATCGTACTCCTGCCCGTTGTACTCGAGCTCGGAGGCCTCCCCGGCCCAGTGGCCGAAGTGGATGAGACTGCCGTTTGTGAAGTAGATGGAGTGGAGCGAGCCGTTGTAGGAGCAAAACTCGGTGTTTATCATCTTGAGCATCGGCTCGATGTGGTTCGACTGGAGCTCGGGGTAGGTGCGGCGCAGTATGAGGATGCGGATGCCGGCGTAGTTGTAGGCCCCGAGCAGGGCCTTGGTGCGGACGGCCCAGGTCTTGCCGCCGCCCTTGGCCCCGCCGTAGGCAGTGAAGAGCTTGCGGCTTTGAAAAAACAGCTTTTGCTTGGGGTTAGCCTCACCGGGGTCCCAGACGTAATCTCCCGTCATTCTGCGGCCCCGCTTCCGACGCCCTCGAGCCGGATGATGAGGCGCTTTTCGCCGCCTGTGCCGGCCTTGTCGGCATAGCCGCCGTTTTTCTCCTGCTTGAGCGCATTCATGCAGCCCGTGGCCCTGCCAGACTCGGTGACCATCTGGTTTTCGAGCCAGTCCATGCGCCTGAGCCTGGCCCGCTCGAGCTCGGGCCGGTATCGCGCGTCCCCGAGCCTGCGGGCGTACTCCTCTTCGCTCAGCCCGAGCTTCAGCAGCAGCCCCGCCTCCGTCGGAAAGCGCCCCTGCGCCTCCCTCTCGGCGAAGTAGCCGTCGATTTTCTCCCTCAGGTCCAGGGCGATCTCGCGTTTTGACCTGCCCAAAGCCTCACCTCCAGCCTGGGTGACAATATACAGGCTTTCGATTTAAGCGCAAGGGCGCGGAATAAAAAATTTTATCGACCGTTTCTGCAACTTCTGGGCGCAAAAAAGCGCTCAAGCGAATCAAAATTTCGCTTGAGCGCAACTAATTTGCCGCAATGCCCGGCGCACCTGCGCCGGAGGGCTCAGAGATAGGGATGGGCGTATGGCGCGGGCTCGGGCCCGCAGTAGAGCCCGTAGGCGTCGCAGATCCAGAATTCTGAGCCGAGCTGGACGCGGCACCACTGGTGGCTCCATTGGTTTTCGTTGACGTGCTCGTAGGATATGCCGAGTATGTTCAGGCAGAGGCCCGTGGCCCGGGCGCAGCCGGCGCAGGAGGCGTAGCCGAGCACGAAGTAGCCGTAGGGGTCGTTGTAGTGGGCGTCGGTGTCTGAGTAGGACATGCCGCTGTCGAACAGCTGCCGCAGGGCCGAGGCGATGCCCGCCAGCTGCTCCTTTGTATCCAGCCCGGCCAGGGGCCGCACCAGCTCCAGGGCCCTGTCATAGGCGGCCTGGAATTCCTCGTCCGTGCAGTTTTTCTTCAGGCTGGCATAGTTTTGCAGCTGGCTGACGGGCACGGGCGTAAATTCGGCGCCGGCTTTGGTGAGGCTGATGGCCTTGCGCAGGCCGGGGTCGGCGATGCGGCTGACCAGCGCGGCCGCCTCGCCGCGCTTGATGCTGCTGTCGGGCAGGAAGCTGCCCCTGCTGTCGCTGCCGGTGAGTATGCCCGCGCCGTAGAGGCGGTAGACCGCGTCGCGGCAGGAGGCGCCTTCGGGCACGTCGGGGATGGCCCCGTCCTCAATGCTGCTGATGACGGGCAGTCTCACGCCGGCAAGGGCGCTGTCCATGATGGCGGCGAAGTCGGCGCGGCTGACGGGCGAGTCGTAGCTGACGTAGTCCCAGAGCATGCCGTGCTCCTTGGCGTACTCCACATAGGGCTCGTACCAGACGCCGCTGCCGGCCTCGGCCGGCAGGCTGCCGCCCGCATAGCCGCGGTGTATGCGGCAGGCCATGGCCAGGGTCTCGGCCACGGTCAGGCTGCCGTACACGTCGAAGTAGTCCTCGCTCCTGCCCTTCATGATGCCGAACTCGTAGGCGCTCTTGACGTTTTCCGAGCACCATATGCCGGCCGGCACGTCGCTGAACTGGCCGGCCCTGTAGGCGTTGACCCTGTCGAAGCCGCTGCCGGCGGCCAGGGCCGGGACACACAGGCACAGCGCCGCCGCAAGGGCGAGCAGCAGCGCGCAGAGCCTTCTTTTCACTGGGCTTCCTCTCCTTTCCCTCCGCCGTGACGGCGGTATATCCGCATTTTAACACAGGGCGCGGGCAATTTCCAGAGGGAGGAAGGGCGCTTGCGGGAAATAACCGGGGCAGGGCGCAAAAAACCGCCGGGGCGGAGGCCCCGGCGGCGATGCGCGTTCAGCTTAGAAGAGGTGCACGTTCGCGATGACGGCGGAGAAGACGATGGACACGGTGGAGCAGAGCTTGATGAGGATGTTCAGGCTGGGGCCGGAGGTGTCCTTGAAGGGGTCGCCGACGGTATCGCCGATGACGCCGGCCTTGTGGCACTCGCTGCCCTTGCCGCCGTGGTGGCCGGCCTCGATGTACTTTTTGGCGTTGTCCCAGGCGCCGCCGGAGTTGGACATGAAGACGGCCATGCCGAAGCCGCAGACGGTGGTGCCGGCGAGCAGGCCCACGACGCCCTCGACGCCGAGGATGAGGCCGGTGATGATGGGCACGATGACGGCGAGCAGTGCGGGCACGACCATGGCGCGCAGGGCGCCGGAGGTGCACAGGTCGACGCAGCTCTCGTAGTCGGGCTCGGCCTCGCCCTC
>CALXEH010000027.1 GCA_944387285.1 uncultured Oscillospiraceae bacterium
TGGCGGAGCGGGTGGGATTCGAACCCACGGTGCCTTTGAGGGGCACACCTGATTTCGAGTCAGGGCCGTTATAACCACTTCGATACCGCTCCGTATATTAACTTTGATTTTCGTCCCTCGATTTTTGGAGAGACATTCGTGAGAGAAGCGCTTCCCTCCTCTCCTTCGACAAACCCCGGAAGCATTGATTTTACTGGATTTTTTGCCTGTGAGCTTCCTTTTGAAGCGGCCGATTTCGAGTCAGGGCCGTTATAACCACTTCGATACCGCTCCGTATATGGGCTTTGCCTCCTGCGGGCCGGCCCGCAGGCTTTATGGCTCCGCACAGTAACGTTTATTATATACAAGCCTTGAGGAAAAATCAAGGCTCATTTTTCATATCCGCTCCGGCGCGGGCCGGCGGGCTGGGTTTTGCAAAATAGGTGCTGGATTTTTCCGCCCAGGCGGTATATACTCGGCCTATCCGCTTATGGAAGGGGTACGCACTTGTCCCAAGAGTTTTCCGCCAGGTTTCGCGCAGCGGCGAAGTTCCTGCGCGTTTTTGCAAAATGGCTCCTCATCGCCTCCGTCACCGGCGCGGCGGGCGGGCTCATAGGCGCCGCCTTCCACCTGAGCGTGGACGGGGCCGGCGCGCTGCGCGAGAGTTTTCCGCGCCTCATCTGGCTGCTGCCGGCTGCCGGCGTGCTCATCGCCCTCATCTACCGCTACACCCATCTCGAGAGCGAGGGCACGAACGCCGTGATCGACTCCATCCACCTCGGCGAGCGCATACCCCTGGCGCTCGTGCCGGTCATCTTCGCCTCCACCGTGCTGACCCACCTGTGCGGCGGCTCCGCCGGGCGCGAGGGCGCCGCGCTCCAAATCGGCGGCGGCCTGGGCTGGAGCATGGGCCGGCTCTTCCGCCTCGACGAAAAGGACATGCGCCTTGTCACGCTCTGCGGCATGAGCGCGCTGTTTTCCGCGCTGTTCGGCACCCCGCTCACGGCTACCATCTTCGCGCTGGAGGTCATCAGCGTAGGCGTGGTCTACTATTCCGGCCTTGTGCCCTGCCTAACGGCGGCTCTGGCGGCCTACGGCGTCACGCGGCTCTTCGACATAGCTCCGACCAGGTTCGTCACCGAGGCCCCTGCCCTCTCCGCGGACATACTCTGGCGGGTGGCCCTGCTCGGCATCGCCTGCGCCGGCATGAGCATCGTCTTCTGCGTCGTCATGCACAAGAGCGAGCATTTCATCTCCAAAACGGTCAAAAACCCCTATCTGCGCGCCCTGCTGGGCGGTTTTGCCATCATTGCGCTCACATATCTGTGCGGCACTACGGACTACAACGGCGCTGGCACCCAGGTCATCAGCCGCGCCATAAGCGAGGGCGAGGCCAGGCCCGCGGCCTTTGCGCTGAAGCTCGTTTTCACGGCGATAACGCTCGGCAGCGGCTTCCGCGGCGGTGAGGTGGTGCCGACCTTCTTCATAGGCGCGACGCTCGGCTGCGTGCTGGGGCCGCTGCTGGGCATACCCGCCGGCTTTGCGGCGGCCGTCGGGCTCGTGGCGCTCTTCTGCGGGGCCGTGAACTGCCCCGTGGCCTCGGTCATCCTCTCCGTCGAGCTCTTCGGCTCCGGCGGCGTCGTGCTCTTCGCCGTGGCCTGCGCAATAAGCTATATGCTCTCCGGCTACACCGGGCTCTACAGCAGCCAGAAGATAATGTACTCCAAACTCCGGGCAGAGTTTATAGACATCCACGCCAAGTAAACCTCACAAGGAGGGAAAGCGCATGGACCTGTTCAGGATGCTCATGAGGGACAGGCTGACAAAGCAGCTCATAGAATTCTGGATCTTCATCGACGTGCTCTCAAAGCTGGGGCTGCTCGACCGCGTCGTGCCCGTGTACAGCGCGGCGGAATACCTGCTGGCTTCCGCCGGCATGTTCGGCAGGGTCAAACCCTCGCTCGAAAACTCAAACGTGGGCTTTCTGCTCACCGACCCGGACCAGCCGCTCGAACCGGGCAAGGACCTCCTGGCCTCCGTGAAGGATTTCCACGGCATAGTCTCCACGGACGCCTTCAACGGCACAAAGAGCTTTTTGACCGTCGGCGGCTTCGTGGCCCGCATCCTGGTGCCGGAAGAACTCTCCGACGGCGAGGACTGCGTCCCCTCCGCGCTCGGTTTCAACCTGCTCACCATGAGGCACACCCGTCTGCTGCTCACGAACCTCATCAAGATCCGCATCTACAACTTCAACATCACCGTGCCCTCGCCCGAGGCCTATATGATGTACCGTATGGGCGAGTGGCAGGACCTGTACTACCTGCCCCGAGGCATAGCCGACCCATGTACCGATCTCTGGCCGTCCCTGGACAAGAGCCGCATGGTAGAGCTCTCGGAGACCCTGGACGACGAGCAGTACGACAACCTCTGCAAATACTTAGAGCAGTTCAATGTGAACTTCAAGCCCGTGCCCAGGCCCCGCCGCAAGCCCGAGGAGGACGAGGGCTGCTGAGCGGGCGCGGCATTCAACTTCACGGCAGCAGCAACGGCGCGGAAAGACCGCGCCGTTTGCTTTTCTCTTCCTTCCGGCTCACCTGAGCAGCGGCTGCAGCTGGCGTCCCTCCAGGGCGGCCAGCGCCGTCTCGTTTATGCGCCCGAAATCCGCCTGCAGGGAGCAGGGCTTCCCGTCCGGGTCATCCTGGCCGAAGGGCACGAAGTAGTAATTCTTCCGGCCCAGCAGCGAGGCGATGCTCTCCGCCGAGCCCGAGAGCGCGTCGTTCGTCGAGAGCGCCACGACCACCGGGCGGCCGTTGCGCAGGTGGCTCTTGGCCGCCATCGTCACCGCCGTGTCGGTCAGGCCCACGGCCAGCCTGGCCAGCGTGGCGCCCGTACAGGGCGCGATCACCAGCACGTCGAAGAGCCTCTCGGGCCCCACGCGCTCGGCCTGGGTGATCGTGTTCATCACGGGCCTGCCCGTGATCTCCTCCAGCCTCGCGATGAAGTCCTCCGCCTTCCCGAAGCGGCTGTCGGTGCCCGAGGCCGTCTCGCTCATGATCGCGGTCAGCTCCCAGTCCTTCGCCAGCTTCTCGGCCTCGGCCAGTACCTTTTCGTATGTGCAGTAGGAGCCGCAGAGCGCGAGCCCCATTCTTCTGCCTTCCATAGCACCATCAAACCTCCAGAATGTTGTAGACCGCGTTTTTGACGGCCTCCGCCGCGGTCAGCGGCGCCCATTTACCGGGCAGGCCGGGCGCGGCCAGGGCGCGCAGTCCAAAGGCCCGGGCGGCCTCGAAGTCCGTGCCTCCCGGCGCGGAGGCGAGGTCGAGCACCAAGGCGTCCTGCTCCAGCTCCGCCAGGCGCGAGGCCGTCAGCAGCAGCGCCGGCACCGTGTTAACCACCACCCGGCAGCCTCTCATGGCCTCGGAGAGCCGCTCCGTATCCGCAGAGCGGAAGCCCCAGGCCTCCGCCCAGGCGCGGTCGCCGGGCGACCTGGCCGCCACCGTGACCTCCATGCCCAGGGCCGCCAGCCTCGGCGCCAGCGCCTTTGCCACCCTGCCCCAGCCCGTGACCAGGGCCCTGTTGCGCCAGAGCGCCCAGTCCGTCTCCGTGAGCAGGACGCCCAGGGCGCCCTCTGCCGTGGCCACGGCGTTCGCCGCCAGCAGCTCCTCGCGCCTGCCGTAATCGAGTATGCGCACGCCGCAGCCCTCGGCCACCGCCCGGGCCTCCGGGCTCACCAGGCCGCCCGCGGCCCTCTGCCCCGGCCGCACCGCCGCAAAGACCTCGCCCAGGCAGTGCGTGCCCTCCGACAGCGGCGCGTTCAGCAGTCCGCCCTTCGCGGACACCGGCATGGGCAGCAGCAGGCAGTCGGCGCCCTCCAGCGCCTCGGCCGCCGTGCCGCAGGCCCGCACGCCGCCGGGCAGCTCCGCGCGCTCCAGCGCCCAGCTCCTGACCCCGTGCCCATCCTCCAGCAGCAGCCGGGCCAGCCCGGACTGCCGCGCATCGCCGCCGCATAAGGCAAAAACCATAAAACTCCACGCCCCTTTCCCTATCTATTCTATGCAATTGCCGCTTGCGGGTGCCGCCGGGATGGTTTATACTGATTTTATATTGATTTAACAAAGCCGGAACAGGAGGCGGGAACATGAGCTACGCCGACGAGGTGTTCATTCAAAACTGCCGGGACATCCTCGAAAACGGGTTTTGGGACACGGAGCAGGACGTCCGTCCGCGTTGGGAGGACAACAACGCCCCTGCGCACACGATAAAAAAGTTCGGCATCGTGAACCGCTACGACCTGCGCGGGGAATTCCCCATACTCACGATACGCCGCACCTACTGGAAGAGCGCCATAGACGAGCTGCTTTGGATCTGGCAGAAGAAGTCCAACAACATCCGGGACCTCGGCAGCCACGTCTGGGACCAGTGGGCGGACGAGACGGGCTCCATAGGCAAGGCCTACGGCTATCAGCTGGGCGTGAAGCACCAGTATCCCGAGGGCGAGTTCGACCAGGTGGACCGGGTGCTCTACGATTTGAAGCACAACCCGGCGTCGCGGCGCATACTGACGAACATCTACAACTTTGCCGACCTGCACGAGATGGCGCTCTACCCCTGCGCGTACTCGATGACTTTCAACGTCACAGGCAGGACGCTCAACGCCATACTCAACCAGCGCAGCCAGGACATGCTGGCCGCGAACAACTGGAACGTCTGCCAGTACGCGGCGCTGACCTACATGTTCGCGCAGGTGTCGGGCCTCGAGGCCGGCGAGCTGGTGCATGTGATCGCCGACGCGCACATCTACGACCGGCATGTGCCGATCGTGGAGCGTATCATACAAAACGAGCCGAAGAAAGCTCCAAGGCTCATACTGGACGAGAGCGTGAAGGACTTCTACGCCTTCACTAAAAACAGCTTCTCCCTGCCCGGCTACGAGTACACGGAGCTGAACGAAAAGATACCCATAGCGGTCTGAGCCGGCGGAAAGGAGAGCACATGGAAGCGATAGTAGCGGTGTATTCGGATTGGGGCATAGGCTCCGAGGGCACGCAGCCCATCGTCATACCCGAGGACAGGCGGCGCTTTGCGCAGCTCACGAAGGGCGCGACGGTCATCGTCGGGCGGCGGACGATGGAGGATTTCCCCGGCGGCAAGCCTCTCAAGGACCGGGAAAACCTCGTCATCACGCGGCATGCGGATGAGATAGAGGGCGCGACGGTGGTACACACGGTGAAGGAAGCCATCGAGGCCACGAAAGACTGCGGGCGGGTCTTCGTCATAGGCGGCGCGACGGTGTTCATGGCGATGTTCTCTCAGCTCGACCGTATCTACGTCACCAAGATAGGCGCGCAGCCGAAGTCCGACGCCTACTTCCCCAACTTAGACTCCCTGCCGGACTGGAAATGCACCGAGGAGGAGCGCTTCGTCTCCGGCGAATACCAGTGCAGCTTCTGCACCTACGAGAGGATAGACTGAATAAAGCGGGAGGCCTTCCGGGCCTCCCGCTTTTTATTCCTTATCGTCCCCGTCCGTTTCAGGCGGGGCTTTTTTTACAAGCACCCGGTCGACTCTCAGGCCGTCCATGGCCAGGACCGTGACCGTGAGGTCCTCGAAGCTGAAGCTCTCGCCCTCCTTGGGGAAGCCGCCGAAGCTCTCCAGCGTCCAGCCGCCGACGGTGTCGGACTCGCACTCGAAGCTCTCCTCCGAGCGGCCGACGAGCTCCAGGAAGTCGGACATGGACATGTCCCCGTCCAGCTCGTACTCGCCCTCGGCCTTCTCCACGACCTCGGGGTCCACCTCGTCCGTCTCGTCCCAAATGTCGCCGACGATCTCCTCCAGCACGTCCTCCATCGAGATAACGCCCAGGGTGCCGCCGTACTCGTCCGTCACGATGGCCAGGTGCTTCTTCGCGTGCCGCAGCTCGGAGAGCACCTGCGGCAGCTTTATCGTCTTGTAGACGTAGAGCGGCTCCATGAGCAGGCTGCGGATGTCGGGCCGCTCGTCCTCCGTCAGGGCCTTGAGGAAGTGGTTCAGGTAGAGGAAGCCGATGACGTTGTCTATGCTGTCCTCGTACACGGGCAGGCGCGAGTGGGTGGAATTTTCGATGAGCTCGAGGATCTCCTCCCAGTCGTCGTCTATGTCGATGGCCTCGACGTCCACGCGCGCTGTCATGGCTTCGCTCGCGCTGACCTCGGAGAAATCCAGGGCCGAGCGCAGCAGCTCGGAGCGGTTCTCGTCGAGCACGTCTTCGTCCTCGGCCGTCTCGATTATGGACTGCAGCTCCTCCACCGCGGCCTCGTCGTCCTCCTGCCGCTCCTCGCCCTTGAGCGGCCAGGTCAGCAGCCGCACCAGGCCCACGACTATGAGTATCACGGGCAGCAGTATGATCGTAAGCGCCCTTATAGGCCAGGCGAAGACCGGCGCTATGCTGTTGGCGTTCTTCTTCGCGACTATCTTCGGCATCGTCTCGCCGAAGATCATGACCAGTATCGTCGTCACCACCGTCGACAGCCAGGTCCAGCTCTCGCCAAGGAGCAGTATGGCCACGACCGATGCGATGGACGAGGTCGCTATGTTCACGAGGTTGTTGCCTATCAGTATCGCGGAGAGCGAGTCGTCAAAGCGGTCCATGACCTTGAGCGCGGCCTTCGCGCCCTTGGAGCCGCCCTCGGCCGCGTTCTCCAGCCTCAGCCGGTTGGCAGAGGAAAAGCACATCTCCGAGGCCGAGAAAAAGGCCGAAAGGCAGATGAGCACTATGTACGCCGCTATGT
Source organism: uncultured Oscillospiraceae bacterium (assembly GCA_944387285.1). Lineage (GTDB taxonomy): Bacteria > Bacillota > Clostridia > Oscillospirales > Oscillospiraceae > Scatomorpha. Next base: position 6,747 of record CALXEH010000027.1, read on the forward strand.
ATGCGCTCATTTCGCCCCGCCTCCTTCCTCAGGCTCCGGCAGGACCCGGCAGACCAGCTTAACTATGCGGTTCTGGTGCATCTCCGACACCGTCACGGACAGGCCCTCGTACTCGAAGCTCTCCCGCTCTTCCGGTATCCTGTCAAACTGCTCGTAGGCCCACTCGCCCATGAGCTTATACTCTATGCTCTCGTCCTCGTGCTCGGGCTCGAAGTCCATGCGGTCGAAGACCTCGCCGACGGTCAGCGCCGCGTCTACCTCGTACCTGCCGCCGCCCAGGGGCACGAAGCTCTCCTCCACGACGTCGTCCTCGTCCCAGATCTCACCCACGAGCTCCTCCAGGATGTCCTCCACCGTCACTATGCCGAGCGTGCCGCCGTAACTGTCCATCACCACGGCCATGTTCAGCTTCTTCTGGCTCATGACCGACAGCAGCTCGTCTATCTTCATGCTCCTCGGCACGAAATAGGCCTCGTCCAGCAGCGCGCGCAGGCTCACGGACGCGCCCTGCCTCAGATAGGCCCTTATGTACTTGCGTATCTGCAGTACGCCGACGATGTTGTCTATGCTGCCCTCGTACACCGGCAGCCGCGAGTGGCGCTGCTCCTTGATGAAGGCCAGCACCCGCTCCTGTTCCCATTCGAGGTTTATCGCCGCGACGTCCACGCGCGCCGTCAGCACCGTCTCCACCGTCAGCTCCGCAAACTGCAGGGCCGAGCTCATAAGCTCGCCCCGCTCGGAATCGAGCGTGCCCTCGTCCGTCATGTCCTCTATGATGTCGTAGAGCTCATCCTCCGTCACCGAGACCTCGGGGTCGCCCTTCGTCAGGTTCGAGGCCGCATGCCCTATCGCCGTCAGCGCCGCCGATATCGGCGTGAAGATCAGCATGAAAAAGCTCAGCGAAGCCGCAGTCTGCAGGCAAAACCTCTCGCTGTACTTCTTCGCTATCGACTTCGGCAGCATCTCGCCCACGAAAAACACTACGGCCGTCGTGACTAAGGTGCCCGCAGCGACCGCAGAAATGCCCCATTTGCGCATCACGAGCACCGTCACGATGGCCGCGACGGTTATGTGTACTATATTGGTGCCTATGAGGACGGTCGTTATAGCCTTGTCGAAGTTATCCAAGACTAACAGCGCCCGTTTCGCCCTGTGGTCCCCCTTATCGAGCCTGGTTTTGAGCCTGATACGGGAAACGGTCGCAAATGCTGTTTCGGCTATCGCAAAATACATGGCGAAGCCGAGTAGAATGATGACTGCCAAGATAGACAATCGACTGCCTGTGTCCATTTAGGACGTTCACTCCCATGAGATAAAGATTTCTTTGTATTATAGCACCCGTACCGTATATTGTCAATGCGGCGTGTATTTGACCACCACGTTGCTCTCGCCGAGCATTTCCTTGAGCTCGCGCACCAGGGAATCGGCGATGAGGCACTCCGCGCCGAGGCGGCGCTGCTGCGGGCCCACGACCATGATCATGCGCTCCTTCCCTGGGAACATCTCGCAGAGGAGCTCTATGCGGCGCAGCAGCCGGGGCTCTGCCTCGGGCAGCCTGAGCCAGAGCTTGCGCTCGGACTTGGGCGGCGCGTCCGTACCCAGCTCGTGCAGGTCGGACAGCGGCCGTATGGAATCGGCCATGATGAGCGGCTCCTTCTCGTCGCGGGCGGAGATGCGGCCCCAGACCAGGATGGCCGCGTTTTCGGAGATGTAGCCGCCGCTCTGGTCGAGCACCTTCTGGAAGGCCAGCAGCTCTATGGCGCCCGTGTCGTCCTCGAGCTGGACGTAGCACATGAGCTTCCCGGTCTTTGTCGTGCGCATGCGGTAGGACGAGACCACGCCGGCGACTATGACGCGCTGCGTATCGCGGTACTGCTGCGGGCCCTCCTCGCTGTTGAAGTCCTCGAGGATGGAGCCGATGTTCACGGCCCCGGCTCTGCGCACGGCCTCCTTGTAGTCGTCTATGGGGTGGCCGCTCAGGTAGAGGCCCGTGGTTTCGCGCTCCATGAGCATTAGCTCCTGGCGGCTGAACTCCTCGACCTCCGGCACGGGCACGGCCGAGCTGCCGAAGGCGCCCGCATCCGGCTCGCCCAGGCCGAAGAGGTCGAGCTGCCCGTCTATATTGTGCCGCCCGTCCGAGGCTATGCACTCGAGCACGGCGTCCGTCATCTGCACCAGCGCGCGCCGCTTGCAGCCCAGGCTGTCGAAGGCGCCGGCCTTTATCAGGCTCTCGACCGCGCGGCGGTTGAGCTCCTTGCCCGACATCCTGCGGCAGAACTCCTCGAAGCCGGTAAAGGGCCCGTTCAGGCTGCGCTCGTTCATGAGCTGCTGGATGAAGCGCTCGCCGATGTTCTTTATCGCCACGAGGCCGAAGCGGATGTTCCGGCCCACGACGGTGAAGCGCGCGTCGGATTCGTTCACGTCCGGCGGCAGCACCTTGATGCCCATTTCGCGGCATTCGGCGATGTACTCCGCCACCTTGCCCGTGGAGTCGAGCACGCTTGTGAGCAGGGCCGCCATGTACTCCGAGGGCCAGCGGCATTTCATATACGCCGTGCGGTAGGCCACCACGGCGTAGGCCACGGCGTGGGCCTTGTTGAAGGCGTAGCTCGCGAAGTCGAGGATCTCGTCGTAAATGCTGTTTGCCGTCGCCTCGTCCACGCCGTTTTTGATGCAGCCGGCTATGCCCCGGGCCTCGTCGCCATGGATGAAGGCCCGGCGTTCGGCGTCTATGACCTCGTGCTTTTTCTTCGACATGGCCCGGCGTATCATGTCCGCCTGGCCCAGCGAGAAACCGGCCAGGCGCCGGAATATCTCTATGACCTGCTCCTGATAGACTATGCAGCCGTAGGTGACCGAGAGTATCGGCTCGAGCAGCGGGTGCTTGTAGCGTATCTTCGCCGGGTCGGAGGAGCACTCCAGGAAGCGCGGTATGCTGTCCATGGGCCCCGGCCGGTAGAGGGCTATGACCGCGGTGATATCCTCGATGCTCTTCGGCTTCAGGCCCATGCAGACCGCCGTGATGCCCGTGGATTCGAGCTGGAACACGCCCGAGGTCTTGCCCGCCGAGAGCATGGCGAAGGTGGCCTCGTCGTCCTCGGGTATGGCGGAGACGTCGAAATCCTTCACCCTGCGGCGCACGAGCTCTGCCGCGTCCTCCAGCACCGTGAGGTTGCGCAGGCCGAGGAAGTCCATCTTGAGCAGGCCCAGGTGCTCCAGCGTCGTCATCGTATACTGCGTCACGACGCTCTCGTCGTTCCGCGCCAGGGGCACATACTCGTACACGGGCCGCTCGGTTATGACGACGCCGGCCGCGTGCGTCGAGGCGTGGCGCGGCATGCCCTCCAGCGCCCGCGCCGTGTCTATGAGCGAGCGCAGCTTCTCGTCGCTGTCGTACATCTCCCGCAGCTGCTTCGAGAGCTTCATCGCCTCGTCTATCGTCATGCCGATGGCAAAGGGGATCTGCTTTGCCACGGCGTCGCAGTCGGCGTAGCTAACGTCCAGCGCCCTGCCCGTGTCCCGTATTGCCGCGCGCGCGGCCATCGTGCCGAAGGTCACGATCTGCGCCACATGGTCCGAGCCGTATTTCCGGTTCACATAGTCTATGACCTCGCCGCGCCGGCGGACGCAGAAGTCTATGTCGATATCCGGCATCGACACGCGCTCCGGGTTCAGGAAGCGCTCGAAATAGAGGCTGTATTTTATGGGGTCCACGTCCGTTATGCCCAGGCAGTAGCTGACCACGCTGCCCGCCGCCGAGCCGCGCCCGGGCCCCACGGGTATGCCGCGCCGCTTGGCGTAGCCGATGAAGTCCGAGACGATGAGGAAGTAGTCCACGAAGCCCATCTTCCCTATCATGTCCAGCTCGTAGCGCAGCTGCTGCCTGACCTCGTCCCGGCCCTCGCCGTAGCGGCGCTCAAAGCCCTCGGCACAGAGCTTTTCGAGATAGGCCGCGCTGTCGCTCTCGCCCTCCGGCAGTTTGAAGCGCGGCAGGTGATAGTGCCCGAACTCAAAGTCGAAGCGGCACTTTTCCGCTATGAGGTTCGTGTTGTCCGCCGCCTCATCCAGGCCCGGGAAGAGCGCGCGCATCTCCTCCTCGCTCTTGAGGTAAAACTCCTGGGTCTCGAAGCGCATCCTGTCCGTGCGGTCCACGGTCTTGCCCGTCTGTATGCACATGAGGACGTCCTGGTAGTAGGCGTCCTGCTTTTCGATATAGTGCGCGTCGTTCGTGAGCGCGAGCGGGATGCCGGTCTCCTCGTGCAGCCTTATGAGCCCGCGCGCGGCGTCGTCCTCGTCGGCGATGCCGTGGCGCTGTATCTCGAGGTAGAAGTCCTCGCCGAAGGCCGCCCTGAGCTCCAGCGCCCGTTCCCGGGCCTCGTCGTAGCGCCCGGTGACTATCTTCTGAGGTATGTCCCCGGCCAGGCAGCCCGAGAGGCAGACCAGGCCCTCGGAATGCTCGTACAGCAGCTGCCAGTCTATGCGCGGCCTGATATAGAAGCCCTCGATAAAGCCCATGGAGACGAGATAGCAGAGGTTCCGGTAGCCCGTCTCGTCCTTGCAGAGCAAAATGAGGTGGCTGTACTCCGAATCCAGGCCGTGCTCCTTCTCCGTCCTGTTCCGGGGCGCGACGTAGACCTCGCAGCCTATGACGGGGTGTATGCCCTCGCGCACGCAGGCCTCGTAAAAGGCAACGGCCCCGTACATGACGCCGTGGTCGGTGATCGCCAGGTGTTTAAAGCCCAGCTCCTTTGCGCGCTTCACCAGGGCCTCTATGCGGCAGGCGCCGTCGAGCAGGCTGTATTCCGTATGCAGATGCAGGTGCGTAAAGGCCAAGCTCAGCCCTCCTTTTCAGCGCGTTTGCCCAGCTCCGTCAGTTTTTTCAGCCTGTGGCTCAGGCAGGACTTCGTCACCGCGGGGTTCGACAGCTGCGCCAGGTCCGACAGGCTCGCCGCGGGGTTGGCTATCCGGAGCAGGGCCGCCTGCTGCAGGCCCTCCGGCAGGCCGTCCAGGCCGTATTCGCGCTCCACGGCGCGTATCGCCGCCAGCTGCTCCTGCGCCGCGGCCACGGTCTTGTCCGCGTTCGCCGTGTCGCAGTTCACCTTGCGGTTTATCTCGTTGCGCATGTCCCGCTCTACCTTCGCGGACATGACATCCAGCGCCGCGACGGGCGCGCCTATGACCGTCAGGAAGTCCGCAATGGCCTCGGACTGCTTGAAATAGGTCACCTGGTTCGCGCCGCGCCTGGCCTGTCCCGACTCGAAGCCCAGCTCATAGAGCAGCGAGCCCAATTCACGGCCCACGCTGGCATGGGCCGTCACGAGCTCGAGATGGTAGCTCTTCATGGGGTCGGTCACGCTGCCGCCCGCCAGGAACGCGCCCCGCACAAAGGAGGCGCGGCAGCAGTCGCTCTCGAGTATGCCGAGATTTATGTGCAGGGCGAGGGTGTCCTCAGGCTCCATGTCGAAGGCCCGGAACACCGCCCTTATCTTCTCCGTATCCGTGATGAGGAAGCGCCGCTTGCCCCTTGCCCCGGGCGGCGGCAGCTCGTCAAAGCCCAGGTTGAAGGCGCGCTTGAACAGCCGCGGCAGCAGCTCTGCAAAGTCCTCGCTCGCCGTGACCAGACGTATTTCCCTGTGCTCAAAGGTGTTGCCGTAGAGCAGCGCGCCGTAGGCCATGGCCACGGCGCAGCATTTTTTCCTGGGCAGCTGACGGCAGAGCTCCGCCTTCACCTGCGACGCGAAGGACATCCCAAAACCTCCTCAGCCGTAGACCCGCGTGTGCGATTTCTCGTGGTAGAGCCTCAAGAGCTCCTTGGCCAGCGCGTCCGGGTCGTGGCGCACATAGCCCGAGGCCCAGCCGGCCACGGGCGCGCGCAGCAGCCCCACGCCCAGCTCGTGTACCTCGCGCTCGTCCAGCCTGACGGGTTCCGCGCCCTCCTTTTCGTACTTCTCGCGCAGCTCGGCCGGTATCTCCCGGTCGTTCGCCAGGCACCAGTCGAAGAGCCGCTCGCCCGAATTGGAAAACAGCGCCCCGATGTGGTCCGAGGCCGTGTAGCCCTCCGTCTCGCCGTCCTGCGTCATGACGTTCAGCACATAGATCCTGAAGGCATCCGACTCCGCCACCGCCTGGGCCACGCCCTCCGTCAGCAGGTTAGGCATGATGCTCGTATAGAGGCTGCCCGGCCCGAGCACGATCATGTCCGCCGCCCTTATGGCCTCTATCACCTGCGGCAGCGCCGGCGGGCGCTCGGGTATGAGCCGCACGCGCAGGATGCGCGCGCCCAGGCTCTTTTTGAAATCCGCTATCCGAGACTCGCCCGTTATCTCGCTGCCGTCGTCAAACTCCGCGGCCAGGTACACGTTCTCGTTCGTCACGGGCAGCACCCGGCCCGTGATGGCCAGGACCTCGCTCATCTTCCGCACGGCCTCGTCGAAGGTGCCCGACATGCCGTTGAGCGCCGCGAGGAACAGGTTGCCGAAGCTCTGGCCCTTGAGGCTGCCCTCCGTGAACCTGTAGGCCAGCAGTTTTTCCATCGTGGGCTCCGTGTTCGCCAGGGCCTGGATGCAGTTGCGCACGTCGCCCGGAGGCGGCATGCCCAGGTCCTGCCTGAGCATGCCCGAGCCGCCGCCGTCATCCGCGACGGTGACTATGGCCGTTATGTTCTCGGACTGCCGCTTTAAGCCGCGCAGCATGGTCGAAAGCCCAGTGCCGCCGCCGATGACGACGATCTCCGGGCCCTGTCTCTGCTGTCTTCTCATCTGCTCATCCCTTCTCGAGATCCCTGAAGCTCCGCGCCGTCTGGAAGCCCGCCTCCGCGAGCCTGTCCGCCAGCGCGTTCGTCACCGCCACGCTCCTGTGGCGGCCGCCGGTGCAGCCTATGGCTATGTTCAGATTGTACTTGCCCTCCTCCAGATACAGGGGCATGAGGAACTTCAGCATCGACACCAGCATCTCAAGGAAGCGCCTGGCGTCCCCGCAGGCGAGCACGAAGTCCGACACCGGCCCGTCCAGGCCCGAGAGCGGGCGCAGCTCCTCCACATAAAAGGGGTTCGGCAAAAACCTCACGTCGAAGACCAGGTCGGCATCCATGGGCAGGCCGTACTTGTAGCCGAAGGCCGTCACCGTGACGGCCAGCCGCCGGCCGCCGCCGCCGCTGGGCAGCAGCCCCGCTATCCTGGCCTGCAGCATGGCCGTCGTCAGGCCCGTCGTGTTGATGATATAGTCCGCGCGCTCGCGCAGCGGCGCCAGCAGCTGGACCTCGCGCCGCACGGCGTCCTCTATGGAGCCGCCCGCCAGCATGGGGTGCGGCCGGCGCGAGCTCTTGTACCTGCGCACGATCGTCGGCGTGTCCGCCTCGACATACAGTATCCGGTATTCCAGGCCCTGCTCCCAGAGCTTATCCAGCGCGTCGATGAGGCCCGGTATGCTCTCGCGCTCGCGCACGTCCGTCACCAGCGCCACGCGCTCGTAGCGGCCCCGCGTAGCTATGCACAGCTCCGCGAACCGCGGCAGCAGCGCCACCGGCATGTTGTCCACGCAGTAGTAATCCATGTCCTCGAGGATGTCCGCCGCCATGCTCTTGCCCGCGCCGGACATGCCCGAAATAATGAGAAACTCCATCCCTTAATCCTTCAAGGTCCTGACCTCGGGCTCCAGCCGGATGCCGCTGCGGTCAAAGACGGTCTTTTGTATATGTTCCATGAGCCGCAGGACGTCCCCGAACGTCGCGCCGCCTCGGTTTATGACGAAGCCCGCGTGCTTTTCGGAGACCTGCGCCCCGCCTATGGCGAAGCCCTTGAGCCCCGCCTCGTCTATGAGCGCCGCTGCAAAGCCGCCGGCAGGCCGCTTGAAGGTGCTGCCCGCAGAGGGCATATCCAGCGGCTGCGAGGCCCGGCGCTTTTCCAAAAGCTCGCGCATCCGCGCCCTTATCTCCTCCGGCTCCTTCGGCGTGAGCCTCACGGTCGCCGCCGTCACGAGCCTTTCCGTGCCCTCGAAGGCGCTGTGCCTGTAGGAGAGCCCCAGCTCCGCGGCCGGCACGCTCCGCACGGCGCCGTCCGTTTCCGCGTACTCCACGCTCTCGAGCACGTCCTTCATCTCGCCCCCGTAGGCGCCCGCGTTCATGAACACCGCGCCGCCCAGGCTGCCCGGTATGCCGTGGGCAAATTCCAGGCCCGACAGGCCCTCGTTCGCCGCGAACACCGCGAGCTTTGCCAGCGTGATGCCCGCGCCGGCCCTTATCCGGCCCTCGCCAAGCAGCTCCGCGGCCGACATCGCCTCGCCCAGCCTGACCACGACCTTGTCGAGGCCCTCATCCGGGACGAGCAGGTTCGTGCCGTTGCCCATGAGCTCGAAGGGCGCGCCGCGCTCTGCCAGCAGCTTGAGCAGCGCCGCCGCCTCGGCCGCCGTCTTCGGGCAGCACATCAGCCGCGCCGGCCCGCCTATGCGGAACGAGCAGTGCGCGCTCATGGGCTCGTTTTCGCTCAGCTCCAGCCCCGGCAGCGCAGAGCGGATGCCGGCTATGAGTTCTTCGCTTACACGCAAGGCTCAGTACCTCCCGCCGTTGTCGATCATCATATCGTGCTCCTGGGCCAGCGCCACGGCGGCGTTGTAGCCCATCTTTTTCTGGCGGTTGTTCATAGCCGCGAGCTCCAGGATGACAGCCAGGTTCCGGCCCGGGCGCACGGGTATCGTCACGCTCGGTATGCTGACGCCCAGGATGCTGGTGTACTCCGTGTCGAGCCCCAGCCGGTCATAGGCCTTGTCGTTGTCCCAGAGCTCGAAGTTCACCACGAGGTCCACATCGGTCTCGGGCTTTATCGCGCCGACGCCGAAGATGTGCCGCGCGTTTATGACGCCTATGCCGCGCAGCTCCATGTAATAGCGTATGAGCTCCGGGGCCGTCCCTATGAGGGTCTCCCGCGATATGCGGCGTATCTCCACCGCGTCGTCGGCGATGAGCCTGTGCCCGCGCTTTATGAGCTCGAGCGCCGTCTCGCTCTTGCCCACGCCCGAGTCGCCCATGATGAGCAGGCCCTCGCCGTAGACCTCCACCAGCACGCCGTGCAGCGTCACCCTCGGGGCCATGGCGTTTTTGAGCATGCTTATGAGGTCGGCCATGAAGGTCGAGGTGTCCTCCTTCGTGCTCAGGAGGTTGCGGTCGTACTTCTCGGCCAGCTCGATGCACTCGGGCAGGGGCTTGGTGTCGTGGCAGATGATGAGCGCGCGCAGGTCAAAGCGCATGAACTGCTCCAGCGCCGCCCGCCTCGCCTCCGGCGCGAGGGTCTGCAGATAGGTGTTTTCGACCCGGCCGATGAGCTGTATCCTGTTCGGGTCAAAATAATCGTAAAAGCCCGCGAGCTGCAGGGCGGGCCGGTTGACGTCCGCGGTGTAGACCCGGACGGTGTCAAAGTCCTTCGCCGCGTGGATGACGTGCAGGTTCTGCTCCTCAACTATTTTTTTCAGGCTGACGGAATATTCCTCGCGCACCATGGTGACGCAGCCTCCTTCTCCAAACTGTACCTCTATTTTAACCACAAAGCCCCGTTTTGGCAATTACTTTTGAAAATCCCCGGGAATATGAAAAATCGTCTTGCAATCTTTCGCACCTTCTGCTATTATATTAAAGCTGTTCACATAGTCTTAACGAGAACGGAGGTGCTGCATAAATGGCAAAGTGTGAATTTTGCGGCAAGGATATGGCCTTCGGCATCAAGGTCAGCCACTCCCACAGGCGCTCCAACCGCACCTGGAAGCCCAATGTCAAGCGCGTCAAGGCGATAGTCGACGGTAGCCCGAAGCACGTCTACGCCTGCACCCGCTGCCTCCGCAGCGGCAAGGTCACCCGCGCTGTCTGAGCTTAGTGGGGAAAATATGCACGAAACAAGGCCCGCCGGCCCACGGCAGGGCCTTTTTCGCATGTCCGGGGCGTTTTATCTGCGCGCCGGACGTGTTATAATGGGCGCGGGAGATGATGCTTTGTGAAGACCTGTTATATAATCGGCGCGGCGGAAATGGCGGCGGGCAGGTTCCGGCCCGGCGGGGACGATATCATCATAGCCGCGGATGCCGGGCTGCTGCACCTGGCCAGGCTCGGCATTAAGCCCGACCTCATGCTCGGCGACTTCGATTCCCTCGGCTACGTCCCCTCGGGCGGCAACGTCGAGGTCTGCCCCGTGCGCAAGGACGATACCGACACCATGGCCGCCCTGCGCCGCGCCCTCGACTTCGGCTGCGAACGCGCGCTCATCTTCGGCGGCCTCGGCGGGCGGCGCTTCGACCACTCGCTGGCAAACGTCCAGGCCCTCGCCTGGGCAGAGACCCACGGGCTCGAGGCCTTCCTCGTCGGGCAGGGCTGCTGCCTCACCGCGCTCTCCGGCGGGCAGAAGCTCAGCTTCGAGCCCAAATACTCCGGCGACTTCTCCGTCTTCTGCCTCGGCGCGCCCGCCGGCGGAATCTGCGAGACCGGCCTCAACTACGCCCTGGACAACGCCGCGCTCGAGCCCAGCTTCCCCCTCGGCGTCTCCAACGCCTTCACAGGCCAAAGGGCCGAGCTCTCCGTCCATAACGGCCTGCTCATAGTCTACTGGCAGGACGACCCCGCCCTGCCGCTTCCCGTGCGTTCCCGAATATATTTTGATTAATAAATTATATAAATCCCTTGACAAGTTTAATGCAAGGGTGTATGATAAGCGCGTAAAGAAGGTGAAGGCATGAAAAAGACATTATACAGCCTCATGCTCTCGGACGAGGTCGTGCGCGAGGTAGACGCCCTGGCGCACAGGATGGGGACGAACCGCTCGAACCTGATAAACCAGATCCTGGCGGACTATGTCTCCGTGACGACGCCGGAGCGGAGGATAAACGACATATTCCGGGCTGTGGAACAGATGCTGGCGCCCTCGCGCGAACTGGTGCCCTTTTTCGCGCCGAACGCCCTGACGATGTCGCTCAAGTCCAGCCTCGAGTACAAGTACCGCCCCACGGTGAAGTACGAGGTACAGCTCTTCCGCTCGGGCGAGGGCTCGCTGGGCGAGTTGAGCGTGGTGTTCAGGACGCAGTCGGCGGCGCTCATCGAGGCGATGACGGGCTTTTTCCGGCTCTGGAAGTACGTTGAGGACAAATTTCTCGCCCCGCAGCTGTCGGAGAGCCTGGACTATGCGCTCTACGACGGCAAGTTCGTGCGCAGCATCGCCGTGCCGAGGGGCAGGGACTGCACGGCCGAGGACGTGGCCGAGGCGCTGTCGGAGTATATAAAGCTTTTTGACCGGCTGATGAAGGCCTGGCTCTGCGGCCGCGCCGACGCGAGGACGGTCGAAGCCGAGTACTACGCCGACCTCGGGCGCAGGAAGATACTCATTTGAGAAATTTTAAACTGCCTTCTTTTTGAAAGGTGGGTCCATTATGAACGCTGAGAAATTCACACAGAAGACCATTGAAACCATAAATACCGCGCAGGCCATGGCGCAGGAGAACGGCAACCAGTACATCACGCCGGCACACCTGCTCTATGCGCTCATAGACCAGGACGGCGGGCTCATCGGCTCGCTGCTCACGAAGATGGGCGCCGACTGCGACGCGATGCTGGGCGAGCTGGACGCCGAGATAAGGAAGCTGCCCCGCGTCTCCGGCGGCAGCGGCGAGACCTACGCCTCGCCCGAGACGGGCAAGCTCATCCGCTTTGCCGAGAAGGCTGCGGAGAAGCTCGGGGACGAGTACGTCTCCGTCGAGCACCTGATGCTGGGCATGTTCTCCGAGGGCGGCCCGGCGGTGCGGAAGATACTCTCCGACCACGGCATCACCCGCGAGGGCTTCAACGCCGCCCTGGCAAAGGTCAAGAGCGGCCCCGTCACGAGCGACAACCCCGAGGGCAGCTACGACGCCCTCGCCAAATACGGCACCGACCTCGTGCAGCGGGCGCGCGAGCAGAAGCTCGACCCCGTCATAGGCCGTGACGCCGAGATAAGGAACGTCATCAGGATACTCTCGAGGAAGACGAAGAACAACCCCGTGCTCATAGGCGAGCCGGGCGTGGGCAAAACCGCCATAGCCGAGGGCCTGGCGCAGCGCATAGTGCGCGGCGACGTGCCCGAGGGCCTGCGCGACAAGACCATCTTCTCGCTCGACATGGGCGCGCTCATAGCCGGCGCGAAGTACCGCGGCGAGTTCGAGGAGAGGCTCAAGGCCGTGCTGGAGGAGATACGCCGCTCCGAGGGCGGGATAATCCTGTTCATCGACGAGCTGCACACGATAGTCGGCGCGGGCAAGACCGAGGGCAGCATGGACGCCGGCAACCTCTTGAAGCCCATGCTCGCGCGCGGCGAGCTGCACTGCATAGGCGCGACCACGCTCGACGAGTACCGCAAGTACATCGAAAAGGACGCGGCGCTCGAGCGCAGGTTCCAGCCCGTCATGGTCTCCGAGCCCACGGTGGAGGACACGATATCCATACTCCGCGGCCTGAAGGAGCGCTATGAGATCTTCCACGGCGTGCGCATCCACGACAACGCGCTCGTGGCGGCGGCGACGCTGTCGAACCGGTATATTACAGACCGCTTCCTGCCCGACAAGGCCATAGACCTCGTGGACGAGGCCTGCGCCATGATACGCACGGAGATAGACTCCCTGCCGAGCGAGCTCGACGACCAGCGCCGCAAGATCATGCAGCTGGAGATCGAGGAGATGGCCCTCCGGAAGGAGGACGACCAGCTCTCCAAGGACAGGCTGGCGAAGCTCTCCGCCGAGCTGGCGGAGCTCAAGGACAAGTTCAACGCCATGAAATCCCGCTGGGAGGCCGAGCGCGGCAGCGTGGACGAGGTGAAGAAGCTGAAGGCCGACATAGAGCGCATGCACGGCGAGATCGAGTCCGCGCAGATGGCCCTCGAGTATGAGAAGGCCGCGCGGCTCAAGTACTCCGACCTGCCCGCGCTGGAAAAGCAGCTGGCCGAGGCCGAGCAGAGGGCCGAGAAGCGCTCCGGCGAGAACACGCTGGTGCACGACACGGTCACCGAGGAGGAGATCGCAGGCATCGTGGCCAAGTGGACGGGCATACCCGTCTCGAAGCTGGTCGAGGGCGAGCGCGAGAAGCTGCTGCACCTGGACGAGGTCATCCACAAGCGCGTGGTGGGCCAGGACGAGGCCGTGAGGCTCGTCACCGAGGCCATACAGCGCTCGAGGGCCGGCATCTCCGACCCGAACAGGCCGATAGGCAGCTTCCTCTTCCTCGGCCCCACGGGCGTGGGCAAGACGGAGCTGGCAAAGTCGCTGGCCGAGTGCCTCTTCGACGACGAGCGCAGCATGGTGCGCATAGACATGACCGAGTACATGGAGAAGTTCTCCGTCTCGCGGCTCATCGGCGCGCCTCCCGGCTACGTCGGCTATGACGAGGGCGGCCAGCTCACCGAGGCCGTGCGCCGCAGGCCGTATTCGGTCGTGCTCTTCGACGAGGTCGAAAAGGCGCACCCGGACGTGTTCAACATCCTGCTGCAGATCCTCGACGACGGCCGCATCACGGACAGCCAGGGCCGCACGGTGGACTTCAAGAACACCATCATCATCCTGACCTCCAACCTGGGCAGCCAGTACCTGCTCGAGGGCATCATGCCCGACGGCAGCATCTCGGAGGAGGCGCAGGCGGCGGTCATGCGCGAGCTGCGCGGCGCCTTCAGGCCGGAATTCCTGAACCGGCTGGACGAGACCATCATGTTCCGCCCGCTGACGCGCGAGAACCTGGGCGGCATCATCGACATCATGGTCGAGGGCCTCAAAAAGCGGCTGGCCGACCGGAGCCTGTCCCTGGAGCTGACGGACGCGGCGAAGGACCTCATCATCGAGCGCGGCTACGACCCGCTCTACGGCGCGCGCCCGCTGCGGCGCTGCCTGCAGTCCGGCGCGGAGACGCTCATCGCGAAGAAGCTGCTCTCCGGCGACCTCGCCGCAGGCTCCACGCTGCTGCTGGACGCCGAAGGCGGCGAGCTCTGCTGCAAGGTCAAATAAAATCAAGCTGACAAAGGCCCGGGACACAGCCCCGGGCCTTTGCTATTTGTTTTTGGGGATGGAGATCGTCACTATCAGTTCGGTGTCGGTCTCCTGTTTTTTCATGCCGGCGGCGATGCCGCCCTGCTTCATTATGTCGAGGCTCCGCGTGAGGCTGTTTAAGAAGACGCGCACGTCCTTGAGCACGAAGGCGCGGCGCGGCCTGGGCGGCGGCTCCTCCTTCGGCCGGAGCAGCGAATCTATGTAGGCGTCGGTCTGGGCGACGTTCAGGCCCTGCTCCACTATCTGGGCCAGCGCCTGACGCTGCCTCTGCGCGTCTTCAAGACGGAGCAGCGCCCTGCCATGCCGCTCCGTCAGGCCCTTGTCCCGCAGGGCAGCCAGTATGTCGGGCGGCAGCTTCAGGAGCCTCAGCTTGTTGGCCACGGCGCTCTGGCTCAGGCCCAGCCGCCGCGCCGCCTCCTCCTGGCTCATGCCGAACATGCGGATGAGGTTTTCGATGCCCCGGGCGGCCTCGATGAAGTCCAGGTCTTCGCGCTGGAGATTCTCCACCATCGCCAGCAGGCCCGATTCCTCCATGTCGAGGTCGAGCACGATGCAGGGCACGCGCGTGAGGCCCGCGAGCTTTGCCGCGCGCAGCCGGCGCTCGCCCGTCACCAGCTCGTAGCGCCCGTAGTGCAGCCGCACCGTGATGGGCGAGATGAGCCCGTACTCCGCTATACTCGCCGCCAGCGAGCGCAGCGCCTCCTCGTCGAAGACGCGCCTCGGCTGGTTCGGGTTCGGCTCGATCTCCGAGACCGGCACCTGCGTTATGCCGCCCCGGCCCAGCCTCGGCCTCGTCAAAAGCGTCTGCATCGCCATTCCTCCCAAACTGCCGTCCTTGTCCCAAGCATACTCCGGCACTTCGGCAAAAATCCCGCGAAAAATGTTGGCGTATTTGAATAAAAAAAGCGGCGGACAGAAAGCTGTCCGCCAAAACAGGGTTGTGGGATAAAGATATGAGCCGGGTCCCCGCATACCGCCCCGTTTTGAACGGGCCGGTAATTGGATAAGCTGTGATGAAAGAATAACGCATTTTTCCCGGCTTTGCAAGAGCGAAGAAACTCGCAAAAGCACAAGTTTTGTCGAATGAATATTTGCGCTGAAGACGGGAAAATTAAGCGTGAAATCAGCCGAAAAGGAGGCAGTTGGCATGATAATGGACCGCATAGCCCTGATACTTGCGATCATAGGCGGGCTCAACTGGGGCAGCATCGGGCTGTTCCGCTTCGACATAGTGGCCTGGCTGTTCGGCGGCCAGACGGCTACCGTCAGCCGCGTGGTGTACGCCCTGGTCGGCCTCGCCGCCCTCTGGTGCATCACCCTCCTCTTCCGCGAACGCGAAGAGGACGCCCAAAGCGCGTAAACCCAAAGCCCGGGACGGCTCCTGCCGCCCCGGGCGTTTCATTTTCCGGCTCGCGATCAGGCTATGCAGCGCTTTCCCCGGCTGCCCGGGCGGTAGTCCGCGCCCGCCGGCACGGCCCTGGCCTCCACGCGCAGCCCCGGGCAGAGCGCCGCCGCCCTCGCCTCGAGCTCCTGCGCCGTCACGGCGCCCACGGCCTCGAGCCGCAGAGCCCCATCCTCCAGCCGCGCCGTATAGTCCACCAGGCCAGGCAGGCGGAATAGCTCGGAGTCCAGGGCCTCTATATCCGGGAAGCCGCCGCGGCGGCTGAGCCGGTCCAGCCTGCGCGTGACCCCGCCGCAGGGACAGGGCTCCGGCAGGAAGCGCGTGTAGTCGCCCGTCCGGTAACGTATGAGCGGCAGGGCCTGCATGTCCGCCGTGGTTATCACGAGCTCGCCCCACTCTCCGTCCGGCACCGGCTCGCCGGCCTCGTCCACGATCTCCGCGATGACGTGGTTTTCCCGCAGGTGCATGCCCTCGTGCGCTGGACAGGTGACTGCCCCGCCCAGGCACATCTCCCGCGAGCCGTAGTGCGGAAAGAGCCGCGTGCCCAAAAGCGCCTCCAGCTCCGCCACCACGCCCTCCGGGCAGGCGTCGCCCGATACCAGCGCCCGCCTCAGGCTGCCCGGCCCGCCCATCCAGCGCAAAAGCCCCAGAAGCGGCACCGGCATGCCGATATAGGCCTCGGGCCGCTCGCGCTCCAAAAGCTCCGCCTGCTCGCCCAGGCTGCCGCCCACGCCGAGCTTCACCGGCCTCGCGCCCAGGCGCTCCACCGCCCGGCAGATGAGCTCGCCCAGGCCGTTCGGGCCAGAAAAGGGCATGGCTACGCAGACCGCCTCGCCCGCCGCCGCCAGCTCGGAGATGCCTGCGGCGAAAAAGCCGACCGTGTGTTCGATATCCCGCTCGGTGTAAAATATCCGCTTTGCCGGCCCCGTCGTGCCGCTCGTCGCGCCCGTTATCACCCGGCTGACCTCGGCTTGCGAGATGAGCAGCAGCCCAGGCACGTTCCCGGCCAACTGCTCCGGCGTCGTGAAGGGCAGGCCCCTCAGCTCCTCAAGGCTGCCCAAGCGCTCCGGCAGGCCCCGGTAAAATCCGCCGCGCGCCTTTTCGCACGCCAGCAGCCCGTTCAGCCGCCGCAGCCTTATCGCATCCAGTGTCTCCCTGTCCAGGCTGCCGAGGCCCTCGACCTCGCATATCCAGTCCTCAAGCCTCGTCCTTCTCATCTGCGGTACAGCGCCCTCCCGTCCCTCGCCGTGAGATTGTAGGCGCAGAAGGGCACCATGCCGCGCTCGGCGTCCGCCTCGCTGATATAGCAGCGGCGCAGGCGGCCCAGCTCCAGGTTGTCCGCGTCCTGGAACACCATGCCCGAGACGGTGAAGCTGTTCTCCACGGCCTCGCGCAGGAAGCGGTCAAAGCCGTCCTCGTCCTCGCGCGGGGCCTCGCCCGCGCCCCAGTGCCCTGCGACGAAGTCCCGGGCCTCCGAGCTCTTTTTGCAGCAGCAGGCGTTCTGGCGGCGCGGCAGGGCCTTGAGCCCGCCCTCCGGCAGCCGGCGGTAGCTCGCGTGGAACGAGCAGTAGGGGCTCTCCGCCCCGCCGCCGCCGAAATCCGCGCGCCGCATCAGCCCGCCCGTCTGCGCCTCTATCTCGCGCAGTACCCGCGGTATCGTCAGCCGCGTCTCCGGCTCGGGCAGCTCGCAGCGCCCGAAATAGCTCACCGGCTGGAAGTGCACTCCCCGCACTATCCTGCCCCTGTCCAGCGCAAAGCGCAGGATGGCCCCGGCCTCGTCTAGGTTCACGCCCGGCACCAGCGTCGGCACCAGCACCACGGGCAAGCCCGCCACAGCGCAGTTTTCGATGCAGCGCAGCTTCTCCGCCAGGATGTCCCGGCCCCGCAGCGTCTCGTACGTCCCCGGCCGGAGCCCGTCAAACTGCAAAAAGGCGCAGGAGACGCCCGCCTTGCGCAGGTGCTCCGCATAGCCCGGCTCCGAGGCCAGGCGCAGGCCGTTGGTGTTCAGCTGGAAAAAGGAAAAACCCCGTTCCCGGCCCAGGCGCACGATCTCGGGCAGGTCGTCCCTCATGGTCGGCTCGCCGCCCGAGAGCTGGATGTTGTAGGGCCCGCCCCTGAACATGAGCATGTCGTAGAGCCCGGCGATCTCGTCGAGCGTCAGCTCGCCCTCGCCGCCGGCCGAGGCGAAGCAGACGGGGCAGCGCAGGTTGCAGCGCTTTGTGAGCTCGAGCAGCACGCAGCAGCCCTCGCTCTCGTGCGCGGCGCAGAGCCCGCAGTTTTGCGGGCAGGCGTCATCCGGCTCCGGGCCCTGCGCCGCGCCGCCCCATTTGAGGTAGTCCACGACGCCGCCTTCCCAGATGAGCGTGTCAAAAAAGCCGTGCTCGGGGCAGGTCTTGATGAGGTGCACATACCCGTCCCCGGCCACGGCCTTTTCCGCGCCTATCGTCCGCAGGCAGACGGGGCAGACGCTCCTCGCCTTGGCAAAGACCTTGTACATCAGGCCAGGCCCCGAGCCTGCAGCAGCTCGACACATTTGGCATAGCTGTCCAGGATGAGGCCGGGGCAGGTCTTGAACATGTTCCGCCTGTCGCCCTCGAGTATGCAGTCGCAGTTCTCGCCGCCGTACTGCGCCGTGCGCTCGCGGAACCAGTCGTGGTATTCGCCGATGAGCCCGATCTTCCCCTGCTCGTCCAGCTCGCTGCCCAGCATGGTCAAAAAGCTCACCCCGCCGATGAGCACTCCGCAGGGCCCGCCCGACCAGGCGAAGCCGCCGCAGAGCCCGCGCATGGCCTGCACGAGCTCGGGATTCTCCCGGCCCTGGGCGTCCAGGGCCAGCTGCACCATGATCTGCGCGCAGTAGAGCCCCTGCTTTGAGAGCTCGAGTATCCTGTCGAATGCGTCCATTACAGTACCTCCTTTTTTATAAGCACGGCGTAGAGGTAGCGGAAATCCGCCTGCCGCGCCCCTTCCGGCGGCGGCACGGCCTCGCCGCGCCAGAGGGCGTTTATGTAGTAGCTCTTCCAATTTCCCGTGTCGTCGCCGACAAAGCCGGGCTCGAGGCCCGCGTCCCGGGCGGCGGCGCGCAGCCAGGGCTCGCCGCCCCGGCAGATGTCCGAAAACAGCAGCCGCCCGCCGGGCCGGAGCAGCTCGGACGCCCGGCAGAGCGCCGCCTCCGGCGCGCCCGTCAGATAAAAGGCGCACTGGCTCAGGGCCGCGTCAAACGAGGCGGCCCCATAGGGCGGTGCGAGTATGTCCCCGCGCTCCACGTCCGCGCCGGGCTCGAGGTCTATGCCGGCCGCCTCAAAGCCCAGCGAGCGCAAAAGCCGCACGCCCTCGCCCGAGCCCGCGCCGAGGTCTATGATACGGTAGGGCGGCTCGAGGCCCGCCAGCCGGACGAGCCGGAGCGTCGCCTCCGCGCCGCCGGGGTGGCGCTCCATCACTTGTCCTCCAGCACCTTCTCCACCGAGAGCACCTTGCCCATCGCCAGCTCCTCGGGCACGAAGACGAAGCCGCATTTCGGGCAGACCGGCAGCTCCACCGGAAAGGCGTTGTCCAGGTATCCGAACACCGCGTTGGCCTTTACCAGCGGCACATCGCATTTGAGGCAGCGATAGCGCCCGCCGGGGTCAACGACGTAGTAGCTCTTGTCCTCCGCCATGGCCCTACCTCGTCTCGACGGTCATCCTGTGGCTGTACGCGCTGTGGATGACATAGCCCTCGGCGTCCTCCGTAAATTTCACCCAGAAGGTGACGTTGCCCAGCCGGTAGCGCGAGATGCGCAGGCCGGTGTCCGCCTCGTAAATGGCCTCGCCGCCCTCGCGGTAGGCCTGCATGACGGTCTCGATGTCGCTCTCGAGCACCATGCGCTGCTCCATGAGCTCCTTCACCTCGGGGGTATACTCGATCTTGTAGCCTCTCGGGGCCATGTGTGTGTCCTCCTTCCAGATGTCGCGCAGCAGCCGCTGCTTAAGGGTCAAACGGTTTTTGCGTTTTTCAGAGATGCCGGGCGGGTCCCCGGCAGGGGATGCGTAGATAAGCTCCAATATGTGCGCGCTCTCCGCGCCCTGACGCGCGTAGCGGTCGCGGCAGCCCATGCAGTAGGTGAGCTGCAAGCCCTCGCAGCCCTCCAGCGCGGCCTTGGTGTAGTCCGCCGCGACTTCGGGCTTTGCGTAGCCCGCGAGACCGCCGTAGCCGCAGCAGGGCGACCTGTCGCCCGTGTACTCCGGCTCGCTCAGCTCGCAGCCGAGTTCGGAGACGAGCTTCCGTATCGCGGCCTGCGTCTCCGCGTCGCCCCTCGCGCCGCAGGCGTCGTGCAGCACCGCCTCGCCGACCGCCCTCGGGGCACAGTCCGGCAGGCCGAGTTCGAGCAGCACGTCCCAGATGCCGGCGCACTCGCCGAGGCCCGCCTCGCGGAGCGTCTTCATGCAGCTCGGGCAGGCCGTGATGATCGTGGGATTGCCCAGCTTGTCGAGTTCGGCGCGAAGCTGAGCGCAGGTCTCGTCAAAGAGCTCCTCGCGCCCGGCCCAGTGCGATATGAGCCCGCAGCAGCCGAGCAGGATGCCCACGCCGCCCTCCAGCCGTGCGCGCAGGTCGGCGTACGCCCGGTGCACGGCCTCCGGCGCTATCGCCCCGGCCTGGCAGCCGGGGAAAAAGACATATTTGCAGTTCTCATATCCCGGCTCCGCGCGGCACAAAAAGGCCTCGGTATTCGAGAATATCTGGTCGTACAGCGCAAATTCGTGCACGGCCAGGCTCATTTTGCCCGTGGCGACCATGTTCCGCCGCGCCGAGAGGCAAATCTCGGCCATGTCGTAGCCGTTCGGGCAGGTCACCGTACACTGGCCGCAGAGAGCGCAGGAATTGATGGCCCCGTTCATCATGTGGTCGCCCATGATGATGCCGACATTGTTGTAGATCTCCCGCGTCATGATGCGCGGGAACTTGTCGTAATGCCGCAGCCAGGCGCAGCCCTTGACGCACTCCTCGCAGCGGCACTGTATGCAGCGCCCTGCCTCGGCCGCGGCCTGTTCGGGCGTATAGCCCTCGCCCTCGGGCACGCTGCCGCCGGGCCGCGCCTCGGAGAGGTCGGTATACAGCCGGCTCTCGACGGGGCCCTCCTCGCCGCGCATGGTATCCGGCGCCATGCCCTGCGCGAGCCTGTCCGCCGAGACGCCCGCCCTCCTCGCGTCGTAGAAAGCGCCGATGACGCCGCCTTCCTCGCCCGTCCGGGCCAGCACTCCCTGCTCGCCGCAGTAGAGCGTGACAGGGTCGGGCTCAGCCGCCGGGCCGAGCAGCGCCAGCACCTCGCGCGAGACGCAGACGATGTCCGCGCCCGAGCCGCGCACGAGCTCCGCCGTCAGCTCCGAGCCGAATTTGAGCTTTATGTCCATGGCCCCGAGCCGCCCTGTTTCCGCCGCCCTGATATCCGCCGGGAGGAAGGGCGCGCATTTGTCGATGAGCTCCTCCGCCGAGCCCTCGGAAACATAGAACTTTGTCGGGTAGCTCTTGCCCGCGAGCTCGCCCGCGACGGCGAGGGTAAAAAGCTCCGCGCCGAAGACGGCGGCGGTCTTTTTCTTTTTGAACTTGAGCAGGCCCTTTCCCGTCCTTGCGGTCCCGTGCCGCATGGCGGCGCGCTCTATGGCCGGGATGTCCACAGCCTGCCCGCCCGGCACCTCGTTCAATCTGCACGCGGCCCGGCATGGGGCCTCACAGCCCGCGGCCAGGATGCCGGGGAAGGGCGCCGCGCGCTCTAGCATGGCCCGGGCCGCGGTCAGCTCGCCCGCCGCCGCATGGCCCGCCAGCTCGCGCGCATCCAGGCGCAGCGGGCAGGCCGCCGCGCAGAAAGCCGGCTGCTCGTGCACGCAGAGCGACTCGCGCGCGGCGAGCTCCTCCTTCGTATAGAGCTGTTTTGTGCGGTATACCCTTGTCGAACGTTCGGTAAAGTCCATATGCGCCCTCCTTCTCAGCGCGCCTCGTAAACGATGCGGGTGATGGTATATCCGTCCGCGCCGTCGATGTAAAAGCGCAGCGAGCAGCTGCCGTCGTCAATGAGGATGTAGTTTTCGCCGCCCTCGCCGAGGCATATCTCCTCCCTCGCGCCGTCCTCGCCGCCGTACTTGTACCAGAGCCCCTCCTGGGAGGAGCCGCTGCCGGGCGTCGAGCCGGTGAGGTCCGAATACGGGCTGCCCAGGCAGGCCCCGCGCAGGCTCGGCGCGAAACGCGCGTCGCTGCTGTCTATGGATATGAGCCGGAGCACGTCGCCCTCGGCCTCGAATTTGAACAACGTCGTACCGTAGTCCCAGCGCTCGAGCCCGCTCTGCTCGCTGACGCCCAGCGGCTCGCCCAGAGCGCGCAGGGCGCTCTCACGGCTGGTCAGCGCCGCCACGGGCAGCTTCACCTCCCCGGGCATGACGGGCGTTTCGCGCAGCGTGTTGACGGCCTCGTTCCAGCGCACGCGGCGCAGGTCCAGCGTGAAGTAGCCCAGGTCGAGCCTCGCGCTGCCGCCCTCGGGCTCGAAATCCGAGCCTGTGGCGGCGGGCAGCGTCCTCACGCAGCCCTCCGAGTGCTCCAGGCAGACAAAGGCGCAGAATACCCCGCCCTCGCCGCAGAGCACCAGCGCCTGCCCGCCCTCGCCGAACGGCTCAGAGAGCCAGTAACTCCTGACCTCAAAGCCCGGGTCGGGCAGTATCTCAGCGCCGCGCAGCTGCTGCATCCGGGCCGCGCGCAGCACCCAGGCCGCCTCGGCGTCCGTTATGGGCTCGTCCGGCCGGAAATTGCCCTCATCGTCCGCTGCCAGCCAGCCGTACTTCCAGGCGTAGTTCAGGTAACTGAACGCCGGGTGCGTTTCCGGCGTGTCCGGCGCCTCCAGCAGCTCGCCGTAGCACACGGGGAGCGACTCAAAGAGCAGCTTGTGCGCAAGCTCGGCAAATTCCGACCTCGTGACGGCCTCGTCGGGCCGGTATCCCTCCCCGTCGCAGCCGGAGACGAGGCCGTAGCCGGCAAGGTACGCAATGGCCTGCGCGGCCTCGGAGCCCGCATCCACATCCGTATATTCAAGCGGGTATCCCTCGCCCTTGTTTTCCGCCTCGAGCATATCGAAGGCGAGCAGGGCGAGCTGCGCGCGGCTCATGGACGCGCCGCCGCGCGACTCGAGCTCGAGCGCCGCATCCCGCATCCGGCCAGCGTCGAGCTCAGGCACGCAGGAGGGCGAGTCCACCGTGAAGCCCGCGTCCAGCGCGTCGGCCAGCAGCTTTGAGGTCTCGGTATAGTCCTCCCGGTCCGGGTCCTCCGCTATCATGTCCGAGCCGCCGATCTGCCCCACCTTCAGGTACAGGGCCGTCTCGCCCGCGGCGATGACAGTCTTGCCTATCGAGCTGCTCTGATACCAGTTGTCCGGGTCGAAGTAGGAGCTGCGCGGCGAGACCACGGCGATGGAGGTGAGAAAATGCGCGGCGCTGCCGTCCTCCGGGTAGTAGTAGAGCGTGAAGCTCTCGCCGCCGGCCTCAAAGCCGTTGATGCCCGGGACGACGCCGACGCGCCCCGATATCTCCTTCGGCACGGTGAAGCGGAAGCCCAGCTCCTCGCTCACGAACTCGTAGCCGCCCTCGGCGGGCCCGGCGACGGGGTTTTTCCAGTGGTCGGGGTCATATTCCGGCTCATCCGGCGCCTGCGTCGGCTCCGGCGCGGGCGTCGGCTCCGGCATCGGCTCGGGCGTAGGCGCCGCCGTGGGCACGGCCTCGACCTCCGGCGCGTGCGCAGAAACGGGCGGCGCGTCCACAGCCGCGCAGCCCGCGAGCAGCGCGAGCGCAAGCACGAGCGGTATCAGGCGCCTCATACCCGGAACCTCCTTTGTAAAAATGGGGAAGGCTTCCGCCTCCCCCATTTTACCATGGTTTATCTCTTTGTAAAAGCCTCTTATTTCACCTTCGCCAGGGCCTCGAGCACTACCTCGGGCAGGGCGGGCACGCGGGTGACGCGCGCGCCGGTGGCGTTGAAGATGGCGTTCAGGATGGCCGGGTGCGGGGCGTCCAGCGGGGCCTCGCCGCAGCCGGAGGCGCCGTAGGGGCCGTTCGGGCGCGGGTGGTTCTCCTGGTACACCAGCTCGATGTCGTCCGGGGCGTCGTTCGGGTACGGGATGCCGCACTTCATGAGGCTGGTGTGCTTCTTGAGGTCCTCGAAGTCCTCGGTCAGCGCCAGACCGATGCCCTGCACCAGGCCGCCGTAGAAGTTGCCGTCGACCGCCAGCTTGTTCAGGATGGTGCCGACGTCCGCGACCGCCGTGAACTTCTCGACCTTGACCTTGCCGGTCTCGGTGTTGACCGCGACCTCGGGCAGGAAGATCGTGTACATGTAGGTCGGGAAGGGCTCGCCCTGGCTGGTGGCCTGATCGAGCGCCACGGAGGCGGTGTAGGTGTAGATGCCGACGGCGTGGGTGTCGATGCCCTCGGCCTTCATCTCCTCATAGGTGCGGTAGGTGCCGTCTTCCTTCCGCATGGCCTTGAGCAGGTTCTCGCAGGCGACGCGCGTGGCCGAGCCGGTCATGACCGTGGAGCGGCTGCCGCCCGCAGGGCCGGAGTTCGGGGTCAGCTTCGTGTCGCACAGCTCGAGCTTTATCATGTCCGGCGTGAAGCCCGCCTGACGCAGGGTCTCGTGGCCGGCGGTCAGCGTCGCTATGTCGGCGCCCTGGCCGTGATCCTCCCAGGAGTTGCGCAGCGTGACCGTGCCGTCCGGGTTCAGGTCGGCCCAGCACTCGGAAGCGTCGGAGTTGTCAAGGCCGCAGCCGTAGACGCCCAGCGAAACGCCCACGCCGTATTTGATCTTGCCGTCGGACGCGGCGTTCTTCTCCGCCACGCGCTTCTTCGCCGCCTCGTAGTACGGCCGCGCCAGGTTGAAGAGGTCCTCCTCGCAGTAGACGTCCGGCTTGCAGCCGTTCGGCGTCCTGGAATCGTCGGCCTCCTTATAGCAGTTCTTCGCCCTGAACTCGAAGGGGTCCATGCCGAGCTTCGCGGCCATGATGTCCATGGCGATGTCGCTGCCCATGAAGGACTGCGGCGAGCCGTAGGCGCGGAAGGCGCTGCCCCAGGCGTGGTTCGTGAAGACCGTCGTGCTCTTGTTCCTGATGGTCGGGATGTCGAAGCCCGCGCCGACGAACTGGCTCAGACGGTGGGTCAGCAGGTCGCCGAACTCGGAGTACGGGCCGTGGTCGATGTAGTTGTCGCCCCAGAGCGCCAGCACCTTGCCGTCGTTGTCCGCCGCGAGCTTGATGTGCATGAAGCCCGGGCTGCGCTTGCCGGTGTAGGTGATGGACTGGTACATGTTGAAGTTCAGCGAGACCGGCTTCTGGCATACCAGCGCCGCGACGCCCAGTATCGCCTCGTTTGTGGGCGAGAACTTGTAGCCGAAGGTGCCGCCCGCGTGGTTCTGGACGAGGCGCAGCTTATCCATCGTCACGCCGATGCCGTCGGCTATCATCGGCATGTGCAGGTGGATGCCGATGCTCTTGGAGTGGACGGTCAGCATGCCGTCCTCGTCTATGTAGGCGTAGCCGTTGTCCGGCTCGAGGTACAGGTGCGGCTGCCTCGAGCAGTAGCTCTCGACCTCGATGACGTTCGGCGCGGAGTCGAAGTCGAAGTCGGGGCCCTTGATGCAGTTGGTCTCGTAGTAGGCGTTCGGGGTGCCGGGGTGGATCTCGATGGCGTCGGGCGCCAGGGCCTCGGGCACGCTCATGTAGGCCGGCAGGACCTCGAGATCGACCTTGACCGCCTTCGCCGCCTCGCGCGCATGCGCCTCGGTGTCCGCCGCGACTATCGCTATCGCGTCGCCGTACTGGAAGACCTTCTCATCGCAGAGGATGGGGCGGTCCCAGCCGTCGCACTTGTTGTTGAGCGGCAGCATGACAAGGCCGTTTATCCTGTTCTTGCCGGGCACGTCCTTCGCCGTGATGACCTTGAAGACGCCGGGCATCTTCTCGGCCTCGGAGGTGTCGACGCCCTTGATGTTCGCGTGGGAGACCTCGGCCTGCACCAGGGCCAGGCGCAGGGTGCCCTCCGGCATGGTCAGGGCCTGGTCGGCGCCGAAGTCCCAGGTGCCGGTGACCTTCATCGCCGCGGACGGCCTGGCATAGGTCGTGCCGGTGATGACGTTCTCGGTGGGCTTGAAGAGCAGATCCTCCTTGCTCATCTCGCCGCGCATGACGGCCGCGGCGGCCATCGTCGCGTCGATGAGTGGCTTGTAGCCGGTGCAGCGGCAGAGGTTGCGGTTCTTGTTGAACCAGTCGCGAACCTCCTGCCTCGTCGGGTTCGGGTTCTGCTCGAGCAGCACCTTCGCGCTGACGATGAAGCCCGGGCTGCAGAAGCCGCACTGGGCGCAGCCGTAGGCCATCCACGC
>CALXEH010000028.1 GCA_944387285.1 uncultured Oscillospiraceae bacterium
ACGCCGATGGCCCAGAAGCCGCGCTCCTGCGCCGCCTCGAACACGCCGTCGCCGGCCTTGGAGGCTATCTGGAAGATGACGTCCGCGCCCAGATCGTTCAGCGCCAGGGCGCACTCCTTGCCCTTGGCCGGGTCGTCGTAGTCGTTCGTGTAGTTCACCTCGACGCTGACCGTGCCGCCGTTCTCGGAGGCGTAGTACTCCGCGCCCTGCTTGTAGCCCACGATGAAGTCGTTGATGGTGTCGCTGTCCTCGCCGCCGACCGCGCCGATGACGCCGGACTCGGACATGGAGGCCGCTATGTAGCCCGCGAGGAAGGAGCCCTCATTCTGGGCATAGGTGATGTTCAGCACATTCTCCACCGGGGCGCCCGTGGCGTTGTCGACCCAGATCCAGTGGACCTCGGGATAGTCGAGCGCTATCGTCTCAACGTTGTAGAACTCCCAGCCGACGCAGACGACGATATTTGCCGTGTCCGCCGCGTTCTGCATCTGGGCGTCGAAGTTCTCGTTGTTGCACTCGATGGTCGAGATGCTGATGTTCTCATAGTCCGCGGCGAGCTTGTCGGCGCCCTCTTTGGCCGAGTCGTTGAAGGAACGGTCGCCGAAGGTGCTGCTGACCACGACGCAGACATTCACCGTGTCGCCGCCCTGCTCAGTCTGCCCGCAGCCGGCGAGAAGGCCGAGAGCCAGAACGGCCGTGAGGACAAGGGCTATCAGTTTTTTCATTTCATTCTCTCCTTACATATCGTTTTATATTGCATGGCAGTCGTCCCTGCCAGGCGCATACGGGTTCAGTCCAGGGCCGTATCGAGCGCCAGCTGTATGATGCTGTCGAGGCCGGACTCCTTCACGGCGTCGGGCACGCTCTCCTCGGGGTGATAGAGGTTTATGACTATGGACAGCAGCATGAGCGCGCGCGCGCCGTAAAGCGCCGCCGCGGTATAGAGGGCGACGCCCTCCTGCTCCGAGGCCAGGATGCCGTAGCGCTCCCACTGCTTGCTGTACTCCAGCTTGTTGTCGATGTAAAAGTGGTCGTTCGTCAGCGTGTTGCCGACATAGGCCCTCAGCCCGCGTTCCTGCGCCAGGTCATAGGCCCGGTACAGCAGGCCGAAATCCGCCAGGGGCGAAAAATGCCCGGGCAGCGCGTAGTCGTTTATGGCCGAGGTGGTGGAGACGCCCTGGGATATGACGATGTCCCCAAGCTTTATCCGCTCCTGCACGGCTCCGGCCGTCCCCAGCCTTATGAGCTTCTTGCAGCCGTACTCCCGGCAGAGCTCCGTGGCGTATATCAGCATGGACGGCGCGCCCATGCCCGTGGACATGACAGACACCCGCCGCCCCTTGTACTCGCCCGTATAGCCCCAGGTGTTGCGTATCTCATTCACGCGAACGGCCCCGGTTAGATAGGTCTCCGCTATGTATTTGGCCCGCAGCGGGTCCCCGGGCAGGATCACGCTCTCCGCTATCTCGCCCGGCGCCGCGCTGATGTGCATGCTCATGTTGACCCCTCCCTTGCCTATTATACACAATTCCTGCGCCCTTTTCACCCGGATTTTACACGAAAGCTCAAAAGGGCAACACGACATTTGTCATGTTGCCCTCAAATTATGCACATTCCCAAAAATCAAAGCGTTTTTTTGTAGAGCTCCTCAAGGTAATCGCCGCGCAGCAGCCTGTAGCCGCCTTTCGTGCGCTCCAGCACGCCCTCGGCGCAGAACCTGGCTATGGTGCGCTGCAGGTGCCGGTAGCTGACGCCGAGGTAATCCGCGGCCTCGGTCAGGCGCTCCTCGAACATGTCGCCCCGCCTGGTATAGTGGATATAGCGCGCGAGCCTGACCTCCACGGAATAGGAGGCGTTGAGCGACTGGTGGTTGCTGATGCTGCCCAGCCTCTCGCCGAGCCTGCGGGCGACGAAGGCGAGGAAGGTGTAGTCGCGCAGCAGCTCCTCGCGGCACTCGGACATGGACAGGCCGAGGCAGTGGCACTCGCGCATCGCCTGGACGGCGATGGTGGTGCCGCGCGCGTCCACGAGCTCCACCTCGCCCAGCAGGTCGAAGGCAGAGCAGAACTCCACGACCGAGACCCGCCCATTGTTGTAGGTGCGGAAGACCTTCACCTGCCCGCTGACGAGCAGGTAGAGCTCGCGCAGGGGCTCGCCCTCGAGGTAGATGTTCTCGCCGCGGCGGAACCTGTACAGCCGCAGCTGCCGCCAGACCGGCGTGGAAAAGAGCTCGCTGACGCGGTAGTTTTGGATATAGCCTTTCAGCAGTTCGGGCTCGTTGAGCAGCATGTCAGGCCTCCCGGGATCTGCGGCAGGCGCACAGGTGGCCAGGCGAGACCTCTTCGAGGCGGACGCCTACCCGGCAGCCCTCGTCCGCATAGGGGCAGCGGGGCGCAAAGCGGCAGCCGGCGGGCGGGTCCACGGGCGAGCTCACCTCGCCGGACAGCATATGCCGCTGCCTGCCCCTGCGGCTCAGGTCCGTCGTGGGTATGGCGGAGAGCAGCGCCCGGGTATAGGGGTGCAGCGGGTTTTTGAAGAGCTCCTCCTTGGGTGCGTACTCGAGCACGCAGCCCATGTACATGACCATGATGTCGTCGCTTATATGCCGCACGACGCACAGGTCGTGGGTTATGAACATATAGGCCAGCCCGTGCTCCTGCTGCAGGTCCATGAGCAGGTTGAGTATCTGCGCCTGGATGGACACATCCAGGGCCGAGACGGGCTCGTCGCAGACGATGAACCTGGGGTTGACG
This sequence comes from uncultured Oscillospiraceae bacterium, assembly GCA_944387285.1. GTDB lineage: Bacteria > Bacillota > Clostridia > Oscillospirales > Oscillospiraceae > Scatomorpha. The sequence goes on from CALXEH010000028.1 coordinate 2,754, forward strand.
ACCATGGCCCGGGCCAGGCCCACCCTCTGCCTGCGCCCGCCGTCCAGCTCGTGCGGATAGCTGTTAGCGTAGCGCCGGGGCAGGCCGCATTTTTCCATGATGCCCAGCACCTGTTCGCCGAGCTCGGCCCGGGACGTGCGCCGGCCGCCCAGCTCGCGCAGGGGCTCGGCCACAAGGTCGTAGACGGACATCCTCGGGTCCAGTGAGCTGTAGGGGTCCTGGAAGATCATCTGCATATCCCTGTGCAGCTCCTTCATCCTCCGCCGGCCGTACTTGAGTATGCTCTCGCCCTCGAAGAGCACGTCGCCGGCGCTGGGCATCTGGAGCCGCAGCACCGTCCTGCCCAGGGTGGACTTGCCGCAGCCCGACTCGCCCACCACGCCCAGGGTCCGGCCGGGATAGATCTTCAGGTCCACGTCCTCCACGGCGTGCAGCAGCCCGCCGCCGGAGGTCTTGAAATACTTGCTGAGACCGACGGTCTCCACCAACGGCGCCGCCATCTCACACCTCCCCTGGTCCATAGAGGTGGCACATTATGCTGTGCCCCTCGCTCTCGAACGGCTCCGGCTGCCTGGTCCTGCATATCTCCATGCAGCGGCCGCAGCGCTCGGCGAAGCTGCAGCCCTTCGGCTGCACGGTCGGGTCCGCCATCTGCCCGGGTATGGGCGTCAGCCGCTCCGCGCGGCTGTCCAGCTCGGGTATGCAGCCCAGCAGGCCCTCGGTATAGGGGTGGTTCATGCCCCGGGCAAACACCTGCTCCACGCTGCCCTGCTCGACTATCCGCCCGCCGTAGACCACCGCCACGCGGTCGCAGAACTCCGCCACGACGCCCAGGTCGTGGGTTATGAGTATGACCGCCGTGCCGTATTCCTCGCGCAGCCGGCTCATCATCTCCAGTATCTGCGCCTGTATGGTGACGTCCAGCGCCGTGGTCGGCTCGTCCGCCAGCAGCAGCTCCGGCTCGCCTATGAGCGCCATGGCGATGACTATGCGCTGCTTCATGCCGCCGGAGAACTGATAGGGGAAATCCCCGCCGCGCGAGGCCGGGATGCCGACCGTCTCCAGCATCCGGGCCACCCGCCCGAGCTTTTCCGCCTTTGACAGCCCGGGGAAGTGCAGGTCCAGCACCTCGAGTATCTGCTCGCCCACGGTCTTTATGGGGTTCAGGCTGGTCATCGGGTCCTGGAATATCATAGAGATGCGCCTGCCGCGCAGGCCGAGCATATAGGCCTCGCTCTGCTCGAGCAGCTGCTCGCCCTCGTAGCGGATGCTGCCCGCGGTGATCTCGCCCACCCGCTCCGGCAGCAGCCGGAGTATGGAGAGCGCGAGCGTGGTCTTGCCCGCGCCGGTCTCGCCCACCAGGCCCAGCTTTTCGCCGCGCTCCACGCGCAGGTCCAGGCCGTTGAGCGCGTAGACCTCCGCGGACTTGGTCTTGTAGCGCACATGCAGGCCCTCTACCTCGAGCAGGGCCCCGCTCCTGTCCATTTCCATCCTAGCACCTCCTAATTCCCGGTCCTGGGGTCGAAGGCGTCCCTCAGCCCGTCGCCTATGAAGTTCACCGCCATGACCGCCAGGCAGATGCACACGCCCGGCACCAGGCCGAGGTAGGGGTAATAGCGGATGTTGAGCATGTTCTCGGAGATGATCGTGCCCCACTCGGGCGTCGGCGAGGCCACGCCCAGGCCCAGGAAGCCCATCGAGGAGATGCTGAGTATTATCTGGCCCAGGGTCAGCGTGGCCGAGACTATGATGGGGCCTATGCCGTTGGGCAGGATGTGGCGGACGATGATCTTCATGGAGCTGCAGCCGTAGCAGCGCGCGGCCTCAATATACTCGCTGCCGCGGAGCGTCAGCACCGCCGAGCGCACGACCCTGGCAAAGCGCGGTATCTGGCTGATGGCCAGGGAGATTATCAGGTTCACCAACCCGCTGCCCAGGGCCGTGAGTATGGCCATGGCCAGCAGCACCGGCGGTATGGCCATGAGCATGTCTATAAAGCGCATGAGCACGGTGTCCAGCCTGCCGCCGAAATAGCCCGCCGCGCCGCCGATGAGGCAGCCCGCCGCGAAGGCTATGGCTATGGTGGCCATGCCGCCGAGGAGCGAAATGCGCCCGCCGTAGAGCACCCGGGCCAGCAGGTCGCGCCCGAGCTCGTCCGTGCCGAGCAGGTGCCCGCCCTCGCCGGGCCGCTGCAGGCGGTTGAAGACGTCCTCCTTTATCATCTCATCATAGGGCATGTAGGCCGGGGCGAGGAGTATGGCCAGCAGCATCAGGGCCAGCAGCGCCACGCCGGCCATGGCCAGGCGGTTTTTGCTGAACCTGCGCGCGATGAGCTGCCAGCTGCTGCGCTCCGCCGGCCTGTTCTCAGTTTTTCCCATGGCGCACCTCCTAAGCCGCAAGGTCGATGCGCGGATCCACCTTCGCGCAGACCAGGTCCACGACGAGGTTTATCACGCCCACGATGATCGCCACGAGTATGACCGTGCCCATGACCACGGGCACGTCCCTGGCCTTGACCGCGTTGATGAGCATGGAGCCCAGGCCGGGTATGGTGAAGATGCTCTCCGTCACCACGGCCCCGCCTATGCAGCCGGCGAAGCTGATGCCGATCTGCGTTATCACGGGCACGAGGCTGTTGCCCACGGCGTGATGGACTATGGCGGCGGCCTTGGAGGCGCCCTTGGCCCTGGCCGTGCGGATATAGTCCTGCCGCAGCACGTCCAGCATGCTCGTGCGGCTCATGCGTATCATGGAAGCCAGGGTATTGGCGCCCAGCACCAGGGCGGGCAGGATGAAGTGCCTCAGCGAGCCCACTCCCGTGGCCGGAAGCCAGTGCAGGACGAGGCAGAACAGGATCTGGCAGAGTATCGCCAGCCAGAAGGAGGGCATCGAAAACAGGAGCATGGTCAGGACCATGCTGCCGTAGTCGAAGACTCCGTACTGCTTCACTGCGGCGTAGATGCCTATGGGTATGCCCAGGGCCACGGCCCAGAGCGTGGCCGTGAAGGCCAGCATCAGCGTGTCCGGCAGCCTGAGCATGAAGGTATCGAGCACGTCATAGCCGCTGACCCAGGAGCTGCCGAAGTCCAGGCGCAGCACGCCCAGTATGTAGCGCACATACTGGACTATGATGGGCTGGTCCAGCCCCATCTCATGCTCCAGCGCCGCTATCTGCTCGGCCGAGGCGTCCGCGCCCAGGATCTGCAGCGCGGGGTTGCTGGGCGAGAGCTCCAGGACAAAGTAGAGTATCAGCGTCACGCCCAGGATGACGGGTATGAGCATCAGCAGCCTCTTTATCGTGTACTTCACAAGATACATGCGCCTTCCTCCTTTTCCGCGCTCACTTCCAGCTCCAGTGGTAGAAGTTATAGCTGCCCAGGCAGTGTGCCTCCACGCCCTGCAGCTGCGAGCTGTAGGCCACGGCGATGAGCCCGTTGTACAGCGGCACCAGATAGGCCTCCTGCGTTATCAGGTTGCAGGCCTCGACGTAATAGGGCGTCCTCTCCTCGCCCTGCACCTCGCGGCCCTTCACGAAGAGGGGATAGATGACGTCGGCGAGGGGATACTTGCAGTTTTTCGTGTAGGCGTAGCCCGGGGTGGTGTTGAAGTAGGTCGAGGCCCCGTCCGCGTCCACCATGGAGCTGAGCTGCTCGCGGATGATGGCGTCGAAGTTGCCGCTGTATTGCAGCTGCGTATAGGTAGTGTTGTCCACGGCGGTGACCGTGGCGTTTATGCCCAGCTCTATGAGCTGGGACTGGATGATCTTGGCCGCCATTTCCTCGCCCGTGCCGCTCTTTACGAGTATCTCGAAGCTCTCGCCGGAGTAATCCGAGGCCGCGAGGTAGTCCAGGGCCTGCTGCGGGTCGTAGTCCACCGTGACGATGCCCTCGGTGGGATAGCCGCCGTACATGGGGCACATGTCTATGTCCAGTATCGTGGCGAAGCCGCTGGAGGTGCCGGCTGTGACCTCCTCCTTATTGATGCCGCACTGTACGGCCCGGCGGAAGTTTATGTCCTCGCCCACGCGGCCGCCCCAGGTGGCGAGATAGAGCGTTATGCGCCCCGTGGAATCGGCGTAGTCCCAGCAGATATCCTCCCTGCCCTCGAGATGGGTGCAGGCGTCGATCGGCGGGTTGCGCACCGCGTCGTAGTCCCCGTTCTCCAGGCCTATCATCTGCGTGGAGACGTTGGGCACTATGGCGATGATGACCGTATCTATCGCGGGCTCGCCGCGCCAGTAGTCCTCAAAGGCCTCGAGCACGATCTTCTCACCGCCCACGGCCTCCACAAAGCGGTAGGGGCCCGTGCCTATGGGCGCCTCCAGGTAGCCCTCGTCGCCGACCTCGTTGTAATAGTCGAGGCTGCATATGCCGCCGAGGCGCGAGGCCACGCCGTAGAGGAAGCCCGCATAGGGCGCCGTGAGGTAGATGTTCACCGTGTAGTCGTCCACGATCTCACAGCTTTTGAAGTTCACAAAGAGCCCGGAGCCGAGCGGCCCCGCCGCGCCCTTGTCGAAGGTGAACTTGACGTCCCTGGCCGTGAACTCGGCGCCGTTGTGGAACTTCACCCCCTGCCTCAGGTGGAAGGTATAGCACAGCCCGTCCTCGGAGAGCTCCCAGCGCTCGGCGAGCCCCGGCGAGATGGAGCCGTCCGCCTCCAGGAAGGTGAGGCAGTCGTAGACGTTGGAGAGCACCAGGTTGTCGTCGCCCGCGCAGCCCTCCTCCGAGAGCGCGTAGAACCTGTAGGGCTCGCCCGAGGTGGCAAGTATGACCGAGCTTCCGCCTCCGTCTGCGCCCTTGCGCGCCTCCTGGCCCGAGGCGCAGCCCGGCAGCGAAAACAGCAGTGCGGCGAGCAGCAGCAGGGCCGCCGGCTTGTATATCCTCATGATTTTCAGCCTCCTTTCAGGCGGGCAAACGCAGTATTCCGCAGTAAAAATCATATCTTAATAGCATGTGCTTGTCAACCGCGGCCTCTCATCCGCCCCTTAGCCCGGCCGCCCGGAAGGCGGCCCCAGGGCACAAAAAAGCAGCCGGTTTTATCCGGCTGCTTCGCTTTTTTCCACTTATCTTGCCGCCGCGGACTTTATCCTCAGGCTCAGGCAGTCCGCTATCATCGCAATGAATTCCGAATTCGTCGGCTTGCCCTTGATGTTCGAGACCGTGTAGCCGAAAAATTTCTGCAGGGTCTCGATGTCCCCGCGGTCCCAGGCGACCTCTATCGCGTGACGTATCGCCCTTTCCACCCGCGAGGGCGTGGTGTCGAACTTCTTCGCCACGGCGGGATAGAGCACCTTCGTGACAGCGTTTATGGCCTCCATGTCGTTTATCGTGATGATTATTGCCTCACGCAGGTACTGATAGCCCTTTATGTGCGCAGGTACGCCTATTTCATGTATGATGTCCGTGACCTGCACCTCCAGGCTCGGCTGGGCCTCCACCGGCTGCATGAGCCGCTGCGCCGCGCCCGCCCTCGCCGGAGGCGAGACCATGTCGCCAAGGTTCCGCAGTATGGCCGAGGGTTCGCAGGGCTTGGGCATGAAATAACAGGCGCCCAGCTCGGCGCACTTCGCCACCGTCTGCTCGTTCAAAAGCCCCGATATCACCATGGCGCGCGTGCCGGGGCTCACCTCCCGCAGGTTCCGCAGCAGATTGAAGCCGTCCATGCCGGACAAAACCAGTTCCGTGATAAGTATTTCCGGCTGAAGCCGCTCGAGCAGCATGAGCGCTTCCACCCCGTCCCCGGTGCAGCCCACGATCTCTATGCCCATCTCTTTCATGCCGTCTTCAAGCAGGCGCTTGAGGGAATTGCCTGATTCCGCTATCAGGACGTGTGTTTTGGTTTCCATAACATAAACCTCCGTTATTTTTACAATCACGGACTGCGATTTATATTTTTAAGCAGGAAAGCCGCTTTCGTAGTAATAATTTAACACACATTCGCTGACATTGCAACACAAAGCTTCATATAACAGGAATATTTTTGTTTACATAAACCGACGTCATTCGACAAGCATTTCCTGACATTTCCCATGAATTCTGTCGATTATCGTCGCTTTGCGCGGCCTCCGGCGCCCTGCGGAGGGCTCAATCCTCCCAAAAGAGCTCGTCCAGGCTCCGGCCGAGGGCCTTGCAGATAGCCAGGCAGAGCCGGATGGTGGGGTTGTAGTCGCCCTTCTCGATGGCGTTTATCGTCTGACGCGAGACGCCCACCGCGTCCGCCAGCTGCTGCTGTGACATGTCCAGCGCCGCCCGCGCGGACTTGAGGCGCAGGTTCTTCATTCCTCCGCGCCCCTGTCCCGCAGCCCATGGAGCCAGTACATCAGCAGCACGACGCCCGTCGTCGCCCCGACTATCAGGCTGACCGAGCGGAAGGTGAGCAGCCCGCCTGCAACGATGTCCCCTTCCATCAGGTTCCTCGCGCCGAAGAGCAGGTTCACCAGTGTCAGCACCAGCAGCACCGTCAGGTTCCTCTTCCTGTTCCGCCCGATGCCCGCAAAGGCGTCCTGCTTTATACATATAGACGCAAACACCAAAAGCGCCGCGCAGATGCAGATGATGCAGCCCGTCAGCGTGTCGCACCACGGGCCCGCCAGCATGTCCAGCATCCCGTACACCATGAGGCAGATCATCAGCGTGAAAAAGCCCCACATGAAGGCCCGGCCCCGAGCCAGCACCTGCCGCTCGTCATATTCGTCCCTGTTGAACGCCATTCTGAACACTCCCTTCCTTCTGCGCAGAGCATAACACGGGCGCGACATAATGTCAAGTATATTTTACTTTTTATCGTATAAAAACGTCCCCGGGAGACCGGGGACGTTTCTCATTTCACGTTGTATTTGCCCAGGATCTTTTCCTTCCACACGTCTTCGGGTTCAGCCTCATAGCTCTCGACGTAGTCGAGCAGGGCGCGGGGCTCGTCGAAGACGGCGTAGAGCGCGTGGCCGTCCTCGGGGAAGAATTTCTGCTCCACGGCCTTCACGAGCATGGCCTCCATGCTGTCGTAGTAGCCGAGGGTGTTGAGCACGGCCATGGCCTTGGCGTGGCGGCCGAGCTGCTTGAGCGTCAGGGCCTCGAAGAATTCCTCGAGGGTGCCTATGCCGCCGGGCAGGGTGATGAAGGCCTCGGACATGTCCTCCATGGCCTTCTTGCGCTCGGACATGGTCTCGGTGAAGATCATCTGCGTGCAGCCCTCGTAGAGTATGCCGGGCTCGTCGAAGAATCTTGGCGCGACGCCGATGATGCCCTTGCCGCCGGCGCTGGACATCCCGCGCGCCGCCGCGCCCATGAGGCCGCTCGTGCCGCCGCCGAACACCAGCTCGTGCCCTCGCCGGGCCATCTCAGCGCCCAGCTCGAAGGCGGCGTCGTAGTATTCCTGTCTGAGGTCCCGGCTGGAGGCCCCGAAAACGCAGATCTTCAATACATATCACTCCTCAAGATCCAGTACCCGGCGCATCCGGGCGAAGGTCAGCCTGTTTCGTATAGCGGCGGAGATATCCAGCACCTCGCCGGCGAGGGCCTCGTCTATGCCTATGTCGCTCAGCCTGTACTTGCCGTCCAGGCCCTTGAACACGGCCGCGAACTCCTCCGCCGTAGGGATGTACGAGATGATCTCGCGGATCCCGTCCCAGTTATCGACGATATTCTGCGGGTCGAACGCGGCGAGCACGTCGTCTTGGTTTTCTTTTATGATGCCGTCCGCCAGCGGGCCGAACTTTTCGCGGATCCAGCTCTCGGCCAGGGGCTCGAAGGGCCTGGCCCTGGGCTTCGACCTGGCCATGCGGTGGTATTCGCCGGCGCAGATGACGGAGCCGACGCCGACGCACTCGCCGTGGATACCGTGGGCGCCCTCGAACCGCGGCGGCTTCATTTCCACCAGGTGGGCTATGAGGTGCTCCGCGCCGGAGGCGGCCCGGGAATTGCCCAACATCTGCATCGAGAGGCCCGAGATCATCTGGGCCATGGTCATGGCCTCGAAGTCCGGCTCGTCGCCGTCCAACAGCGAGTAGGCGCAGGAGACCATCATATCCAGGGCCTGCTGGGCCATGCCCGCCACGCGCTCGCAGTAATACTCCCCGGCCACCAGGTGGGCGATCTTCCAGTCAGCAAGCGAGATATGCTTTGAGAGTATGTCCGCGACGCCGCTGACGGTGAGGAGCATGGGCGCGCCGGCGATGATGTTAAGGTCGGCGACGACGAGCGCCGGGGCGGACATGGGTATGGAACGCTTGTGCCCGTCGATGACGACCGAGCAGACGTTGGCGGTGAAGCCGTCCGAGCTTGCGAGGGTGGGGATGGCGACGAAGGGGATGCCCATGTGGAAGGCGTTGTAACGGGCGAAGTCCATAAGGGTGCCGCTGCCGACGGTGATGATGACATCGGGCTCGTCGAGCTCGGGGATTATGCCCTCGATGAGGCTTTTTTCCGAGTGCAGGCCCTTGGCCTCGAGGACTATCTCCTTGTCGGCGCGGACGTGGACCATACCGGGCAGGTTGTATGTATTGGTGTCGTAGAGCACGGTACGCCGTCCGGTGAGGCCGCAGGCGTCCATATAGCTGTCGAAATTTTTGAGCGCGTCGTATTCGACGACGACCATCTTGGTTTCCAACGGATGTTCCCTGCCGCAGGAGCAGGGCCCTGAGTATTTTGCGCAATCAAGGATCATGTGACGTCTCCCTTCAAAAAAGCAGGCGGCGTCCCTGCGCCGCCTGCATCTCCAATCCTTGCAGTTACTCTATCATAGTTTTTCTTGTTTTGCAATCAAGTCATGTGATGACTTAAGAAAAATTTACTTTTAGAAATTCAGAAGGAAATCCGTCGAATACCATGTGCTGAATAGAGTAACACAGCACATAACTGTTCCGTTAATCATACCCGCTGCCCAAGCGTTTCTGGTACGGTTATAAATATACCTTGCGCTGTACGCCGCATAGAACAAGCAGGGAATAACTGCAAAGCCTACGATACCAGCCATACTGCACTCAGGGTGCCAAAGGTGGCCTTCGTTCAGTACCTTAGAGTACTGAATGTACTCGAAAATAACCACCGCGGCACAGTTCACAACAGCGCATATCGTTGTAGTCAGCCAGTTGGGGACATCTCTGTACCTTGTGTTTGCATTCATAATAGCGTTAGGAATATAGAAAGCAAACCACAACGGCGCATATTTGAGTATTGCAAGCGGTATGCTGTCTAATGTTGGAGCATAGATAACGAAGGAACATATCCTGAAGTCGGCCGCGAACACATATCTGGCGATGTACACGGGAATGAACATAATTATTACAACACTAAAGGCAAAAACCACCGTCAGAAGGAATTGAGACACACTGCTCATTGCGGCAGGGGCAAAGGGATTCACCAGTTTTTGGGCCGACTTCCTGTACAGCAGCCATTTAACTGCAAAGACCACAATTATTACTATTACTACAAAGACGCCGCAGACCAATGACCAAAGTCCAATGCCATTGGACACAATGCCTCCTGCATAGACAGATGCATCAAGGTAACGGTCTCCTTTTGGGAACAGCTTATAATATGTAACAAATGAGAAAGCTATCAGTATGACGCAGGTTACCACCAGTGTAATCCATTCGCGAGGATTCTTGAGTGCCGGCAGTGTTTCCGCAGTGGTCTCTTTCCGCACTACATTTGCAAACAGTCTTGTCCTTGAAAGCAACGACACCAGCGGGAACAGCATCATAAAGAAGCCTATAAGACCAATGAGTTCAAACGCAACCGCAAATTGCCAAACTTGATTGTCGGAACTGATGTATTCTGCCCCAGAAGGAGTACCATAGGCATTATAGAAACCATTTACGACAATCTCGGTTCCGATGGAACTAAAATGGAACTGAGGATGCGTAATATGCGGGCTGTACATACAGAATCCCTGTTTTACAGGCAGCTTTTCACCAGGAGCCGGCGAATCTATAGGACCATCCGGGGTATACCACTGACCTTCAACTACCGCATCGTCAGAGAATTCAGGATAGGTCCAAGTGACCATCTCCTTGCCATAGTCGTTAGTGAGTATGTTGTACGACTCAAAAAGCTCCGTGTCTGTCTCATCATATTTCGCAATAGATATCGTCCAGAGCAAATCTTTCATATACTCCGGCGTCATATTTACAACGACTCTGGTGCCTCCACCGCCAACCCATGCGCTTATTCTTTGAGTAGAGCCTTCCACATTAAGCTGCTGCAAAGTGCCAAAGGCTGCCTGATTGCCCATGCTGTGGCCTGTTATGCCCACTTGACTCTCGTCAACGCAAGGCAAGCTCATAACATATTCAACTGCTGCTACCATGCCCATGCTTCCGCCGGTGAAAGAGTCTATTGCATTGTCACTATAGCCATGCCCAGACATGTCGATCGTTGCCACAACAAAGCCGCGTCTTGCCAGCTCCAGATATGACGACAACTGCATTTCCTTTGTGTTAAATGCACCATGGCTACACACTATTGCTGGTACCGGGTTGTCGGCCGTCGCATTCGATGGGATTAATGTCATAAAGCTGAACGAATACGTAGAATCCTCTGTGAATGTTATCTGTATGTCCTTATCGTATGCCTCATTATTCTCACGTATCATTCCTGCAATCTCAGACAATGTCCCTGTGAGCACGTCTACATCCGTCTTGCCCCAGTTTGTCTGCATGCAGCTTGTGCCAATCATGCTAATAAAGCAAAGCAGAAGTGCTACTACCAGCCAAAACCACGGACTCTTTAGTTTCTTTTTCATATTTTCCCCCTTCTCCTTGTATAATTGCTCAATCTTCCATATCCGCCCATGTGAGGGCTGTGGTCAGGGCACGGTTCCAGCCCTTCATCAGTTTGGATCTTGTGCGCTCGGGCATCTCGGGCAGGAACACCCGGCCCGTCTGGCGGTTCCGGCGGATGTCCGCCGTGTCCTTCCAGTAGCCCACCGCTAGTCCCGCCAAATACGCCGCGCCCAGCGCCGTCGTCTCTATGCAGGCCGGGCGCAGTACCTCAGCGCCCAGCAGGTTGCTCTGGAACTGCATCAGGAAATCGTTCGCAGACGCCCCGCCGTCCACCCGCAGTCTGGACAGCTTCACTCCGGCGTCGCTCTTCATGGCATTGCATATGTCGCAGGTCTGATACGCTATCGACTCCAGCGTCGCCCGTATCAGCTGCGCCCGGTCGAAACCGCGCGTGATGCCCGTGATAGTGCCCCGCGCGTACTGGTTCCAGTACGGCGCGCCCAGGCCCGTGAACGCCAGCACCACGTACACTCCGCCCGTATCGCTCACCGAGACCGCTTGGGCCTCCGATTCCGCCGCGTCTGTTATGAGCCCCAGCTCGTCCCTCAGCCACTGCACCGCCGCGCCCGCCGTGAACACGCTTCCCTCCAAAGCATAGCGTATCTTGCCCGGCGCCGAGGCCGCCAGCGTCGTGATGAGCCCGTTCCCCGAGAACACCGGCTCCGAGCCCGTGTGCATCAGCAGGAAACAGCCTGTGCCGTAGGTGTTCTTCACATCCCCTGCCTCAAAGCAGCACTGGCCGAACAGCGCGCTCTGCTGGTCGCCCGCCGCGCCGGACACCGGTATCCGGCCGCCGAACAGCCCCGTATCCGTCTCGCCGTATATGCAGCTCGAAGGCTGTACCCGCGGCAGCATGCCCTCGGGTATGCCGAAGAGCTCCAGCAGCTCGGCGTCCCAGCGCAGGCGCCTGATGTTGAACAGCATCGTCCGCGAGGCGTTCGTCAGGTCGGTCACATGCGCCCGTCCACCTGTCAGCTTCCAGATCAGCCAGCTGTCGATCGTGCCGAAGAGCAGTTCCCCGGCCTCGGCCCTGGCCCGCGCGCCCGGCACATGATCCAATATCCAGCGCAGCTTGGTCGCAGAAAAGTATGCGTCCGGCACCAGCCCGGTCTTGGCCCGTATCCGTTCCGCCCAGCCCGAGGCTATGAGCGCATCGGCCATGGGCGCCGTCCGCCGGCACTGCCACACGATGGCCGGACATACCGGCTCGCCCGTGGCCTTGTCCCAGACTACCGTGGTCTCGCGCTGATTCGTGATGCCTATGGCCGCTATATCCGCCGCCGCGAGCCCGCCCGCTATCAGCGGCGTCCGATGCAGCGAGTGTACCTGCCTGATGATCTTCGGCATCAGTCCGGGCACCAGCTCGATCAGGTCAGGATTGCAGGCCGCCCTCAGCTTTTCTATATTGTCCAGCGCCAGCGAGTCCAGCACGAAGACCCGCAGTACCGTTATAAGCCCTATCTCCCGCGCATGCCTCAGGATCTGGGGCTTTGTGCTCAACACTCCGTCCGCCCGCGTGAAGCTGCGGATATAGTCCGCCGCGATCTCCTTCGCCGCCAGGCCGTTTATCAGGTCGATGTGTACGAAGGCATATTTCCCGCGCTCCTTCACGCTCTGTACCAGGTTCGGTATATTGCAGATGTTCCCAAACAGGAAAAATATGATGTTGCACTCGGAGCCCAGCGCCCTCTGCAGCTGTTCCTCCGTCTTTACCGCCGCAATGATCGGCTCGTTTTCAAAAAAGTGAAGCCGCTCGTTCATTTACTACCTCTCCCGTATGAGTATAAAAAAACGGTGCGAAATGACGGGCATCAACCCGTTATTTCGCACCTCTTTCTCTTGTGCAAATATTAGTTTATTCTATTTTAGCTCAGCAATGCGATAAAAGCAATGCACCATATCCCTGAATTTTGACTAGAAAATTCGTCAGAAGATACAATTTCTTGGCCTGAATATTGTCGTATTGTTGTAATTTTAACAAAGTTATGAATTGCCCTCAGGCCTTGAGTTTGAGCGCGTCTTTTGCGCGCATGGCGATGCCCTCGTCGGTCAGGCCGTAGGCGGCCAGCACCAATTCGGCCTTGCCGGAGCGGCCGAACTCGTCGTTGACGCCGTGGCGCACCACGGGGACGGGGCAGTTTTCGCCCAGGAAGGCGGCCACGGCCGAGCCCAGGCCGCCGTTGATGCTGTGCTCCTCGGTCGTGAGGATGCAGCCGGTCTCCCTTGCGGCGGCCAGCAGGGCCTCGCCGTCCAGGGGCTTGATGGTGTGGAAATCCAGCACTCGGGCGGAGATGCCCTGGGCCTCCAGCAGCCCGGCGGCGGACAGGGCGCGCTGGACCATGAGGCCCGTGGCGCAGATGGTCAGGTCGCTGCCCTCGCGGAGCTTGGCGGCCTTGCCGATCTCGAACTTATAGCCCTCGACGCTGTCCGTGACGTTCTCGACGGCCATGCGGCCCAGGCGCATATAGGCCGGGCCCTCGTACTCGATGAGCGCGAGCACCGCCTGGCGCATCTCGTTGCCGTCGCAGGGGTTGAGCACCAGCATGCCGGGGATGGCGCTCATCAGGGCCAGGTCCTCGAGGCACTGGTGGGTCGCGCCGTCCTCACCGACGGAGAGGCCGCCGTGCGAGCCTATGCACTTGACGTTCAGCCCGGGATAGGCCACGGAGTTTCTGATCTGCTCGTAGGCCCTGCCGGCGGTGAACATGGCGAAGGAATTTGCGAAGGGCTTCTTCCCGCAGGCGGCGAGGCCTGCGGCCACGCCTATCATGTTGGCCTCGGCTATGCCCATATCCAGGAAGCGCTCGGGATAGGCCTTAGCAAAGCCCTTGGTCATAGTGGCGCTCGAGAGGTCGGCGTCCAGGACGATGAGCTCGGGGTATTTTTCGGCCAGCTCCACCAGCATCTCGCCGTAGACGGCGCGCGTTGCCTTTTTCTCAGACATCTCATTCCACCTCCAGTTTCGCGACGGCGGCGTTCAGCTCGGCCATCGCCTGCTCGTACTGCTCCGCGTTCGGGGCCTTGCCGTGCCAGCCCGCGTCGTTCTCCATGAAGGAGACGCCCTTGCCCTTGACCGTCTTTGCCAGGATGACGCTCGGGCGGCCCTTTTCAGCCTTGGCCTCGGCCAGCGCCGCGCGCAGGGACTCGAAATCGTGCCCGTCGGCCTTGATGACCTTCCAGCCGAAGGCCTCGAACTTCTTATCCAGCGGCTCGGAGGGCATGACGTCCGCGGTCTTTCCGTCTATCTGCAAGCCGTTCACGTCCACGATGCCGCAGAGGTTGTCCAGCTTATACTTGGCGGCGGACATGGCGGCTTCCCAGATCTGGCCCTCCTCGATCTCGCCGTCGCCCATGAGGGCGTAGACCCTGTAGTCGGCGCCGTCGAACTTGCCGGCGATCGCCATGCCCACGGCCGCCGAGAGTCCCTGGCCCAGCGAGCCCGTGCTCATGTCCACGCCGGGGACGTTCACCATATCCGGATGCCCGGACATGTGCCCCTCGATGCTGCGGAAGAGCGCCAGCTGCTCCTCGGGGAAGAAGCCCCTGAGCGCCAGGATGGAGTACAGCGCCGGGGTGCAGTGGCCCTTGCTCATTATAAAGCGGTCGCGGCCCGCAGCCCGGGGCGCCGCGGTGTCCACCCTCAGTTCCTCAAAATACAGTTCGGTCAGGATATCCATGGCCGAGAGCGAGCCGCCTATGTGTCCGCTCGCGGCGCGGAAGACCATCTCCATGCCCAAACGCCGGCCCCGCGCGGCGATGAGCTCCAGCTGTCTTGTTGTCATGCCGATGCCTCCTGAATTATTTAGTGGAATTACCATCTGCACACCATTATAGCATCAGCCCTGCCCCATTTCAAGGCGCAGCCTCACGGCGCAGGTAGTCTTCACAAACTCAGGCTTGAAAAGTTTTCAGCTATGGACTATAATCGAGCAGCAGACATTATTTTGAAAGGTAAGCTACTATGGAAAAAGCATTGAATTATCAGATCACGGCGGATTCCGGCTGCGACCTCTCGCTGGAAAAATGCACTGAAATCGGCGTGCTGCCCTACAAGATGCCCTTCACGATGGACGGCGAGCTCATGACGGACGGCATGACGGAGGAGAGCTTCCGCGAATTCTACAGGCTCATGCGCGCCGGCGGCATCGCCCGCACCAGCCAGATAAACCCGGACGAGTTCACGAACTTCTGGCGGCCCCTGGCCGAGGCCGGTACGCCCGTGCTGCACATCTCCCTCGCCGCCGCCATCTCGGGCAGCTGCAGCAACGCCCGGCTCGCCGCCGAGGAGCTCATGGAGCAGTATCCCGGCTGGGTCTGCCGCGTCGTCGACTCCGCGAACGCCTCCGCGGGCTTCGGGCTCGTCGTGCTCCGCGCCGCCGCGAACAGGGACGCTGGCCTCGCGCTCGAGGCCAACGCAAAGGAGCTCGAGGGCGTAGTCCACAATGTGAATTCCATATTCACCACCAACGACCTGACCTACCTCTACCGCGGCGGACGCGTCAGCAAGACCGCCGCCGCCTTCGGCACCGCGCTCAATATCGTGCCCATCATGCACCTCGACTATGAGGGGCATCTCGAGGTCTGGCAGAAGGTGCGCGGCGACAAGCAATGCTTCAAGAAGCTGCTGCGCGACGTGCAGGAGCTCGTAGTGGACGCCGGCGGCCAGACCCTCATCGTCTCCGAGGCCGACGCGCCCGAGAAGGCCCGCGAATACGGCGCCGCCCTGGTCGAGGCCTGCGGCTTCCGCGACGTGTTCTACACGCACATCGGCCCCATCATAGGCGCGCACACCGGGCCGGGGCTCATCTCCATATTCTTTGTCGGGAAAGAGCGCGTCTGAGCGGGAACATTTCCCGCCCGGCTGAAGTCTCACGAGGGCTATGAGTGCTGGAAAGAGATTCACGCTTATTTTAATGACGGTCATAGCCGCGGCCGCGCTGGGCCTTCTGCTCTTCGTCCGTTTTTCGGGCGAGGCAGGGCCGGCGGCCACGGCTTCTCCGCCTGCCACGCAGGTGCCCGGGCCCACGCCTTCGCCGACGCCCGAGCCCACGCCCTCGCCCACTCCGGAGCCCACGCCCTCGCCGACGCCCGAGCCGGAGCCGGAATACTTCGTCCTCTCCATGGTCGGCGACTGCACGCTCAGCTCCTCGCAGCTCTATCCGCATTTTGAATACATACTCGACGGGGACATGAGCTGGCCCTTCTCCGGCACGGTGCAGTATTTCGAGGACGATTACCTCACCATCGCGAACCTAGAGTGCAGCCTCTCGTCGGAAAAGCTCTACGGCAGCACGACCTTCTGGTTCTGCGGTCCGGCGGAGCACGCGCAGATCCTCGTGGACGGCGGGGTGGACTTCGTCACCATGGCCAACAACCACGCCCTGGACTTCGGGCAGAAGGGCATCGATAACACCAAGAGCACGCTCGACAGCTACGGCATAGCCTACGCCGGGGCAAATGAGAGCTACGTCTTCCAGCGCGAGGACGGCATCAGCGTCGGGCTCTTCGCCGCCAAGTGGCTCGCCACCCAGGCCGAAATAAGCGCTGGGGTCTCCGCCCTCGCCCAGCGCGAGGACGTGGATATCGTCGTCTGCCTCATGCACTGGGGCAACGAGGGCAGCTACCGCGTCACCGCCAGCCAGACCCAGCTCGGCCAGGCCGCGATAGACGCCGGGGCCGACATAGTCTACGGCTCGCACCCGCACGTCCTGCAGCAGATAGACGAGTACAACGGCGGATACATCGTCTACAGCCTCGGCAACTACTCCTTCGGCGGCAACACCTCGCCCCGCGACCGCGACACGGCCATCGTCCAGTTCACGGTGAAGCGCGACGTGGACGGCACGGTCAGCGTAGAGGGCTGGGAGGCCATACCCTGCCGCCTCTCCAGCACCGCATCCTACAACGACTACCGGCCCGAGCCCTATGAGGAGGGTTCAGAGGAGTACGAGCGCACCATGTCCAAGCTGCTCGGCACCTTCACCGGCCCCGACCTCACGATAGACTATTCCCAGTACCACGACCAGCCCGAGGATACCGCCGCGCCCGAGACGGCGGCCGAGGCGTCGCCAGAGACGGCGCCCGACGGCTGAGAGCGCAAAAGGGCAAAAATAAAGCGGAGCACACCCGAGGGTGCGCTCCGTTTTTCTGTGCTCCGTATTGCCTTACAGCTGCTTGTTGGCGTTTATCTTCACGCCGGGGCCCATGGTGGAGGCGGTGACGCAGCTGCGGATATACTGGCCCTTAGCCGCGGCGGGCTTGGCCTTGATGATGGCGCCGATGAGGGCGTTGTAGTTCTCGACCAGCTTGTCCGCGCCGAAGCTGACCTTGCCGATCGGGCAGTGGATGATGTTGGTCTTGTCGAGCCTGTACTCGATCTTGCCGGCCTTGGCCTCCTGGATGGCCTGGGCGATGTTCGGCGTGACCGTGCCGGCCTTCGGGGACGGC
The DNA here is from genome assembly GCA_944387285.1 of uncultured Oscillospiraceae bacterium. Taxonomy (GTDB): domain Bacteria; phylum Bacillota; class Clostridia; order Oscillospirales; family Oscillospiraceae; genus Scatomorpha. Next base: position 19,981 of record CALXEH010000028.1, read on the forward strand.
ATCAGGCCCTTGGGGCCGAGCAGCTTGCCGAGGCGGCCGACGACGCCCATCATGTCCGGGGACGCGATGACGGTGTCGAACTCGAACCAGTTCTCGGTCTGGATCTTCTGGACCAGATCCTGCCCGCCGGCGTAATCGGCGCCCGCAGCCTTGGCCTCTTCCTCGCGCTCCGGCTTGCAGAACACGAGCACGCGCAGGGTCTTGCCCGTGCCGTTCGGCAGCACGATGGCACCGCGCACCTGCTGGTCGGCGTGACGGGAGTCGACGCCCAGCTTCACATGCAGCTCGACCGTCTCGTCGAACTTGGCCTTCGACGCCTTGCACACCAGCTCAAAAGCGTCCTTCGGATCGTAAAGCGCCTGTTTATCTACGAGCTTTGCGCTCTCTTTATAATTCTTACCTCTGAACAATTTGCTTTCCTCCTAAAATGTGGTTCGTCGGAGATTAGTCCTCCCACGTTCGGGGCAGCTCAGTCGCCTACGATGACGCCCATGCTGCGGCAGGTGCCGGCGATCATGGACATGGCGGCTTCGACGCTCGTGCAGTTGAGGTCGGGCATCTTCTGCTCGGCTATCTTGCGAAGGTCTTCCTTGCTGATAGTGGCGACCTTGTCCCTCTGAGGGACGCCGGAGGCCTTGTCAATGCCGCAGGCCTTCTTGATGAGCAGGGCCGCGGGCGGGGTCTTCGTGATGAAGGTGAAGCTCCTGTCGGAGTACACCGTGATGACGACGGGGATCATCATGCCCATGTCGGCCTTGGTACGCTCGTTGAAGTCCTTGGTGAACTGGCCGATGTTCACGCCGTACTGGCCCAGAGCCGGGCCGACCGGAGGCGCGGGGGTCGCCTTGCCCGCCGGCACCTGGAATCTTATATATCCGACAACTTTCTGTGCCATTTATCTAAGCACCCTTTCAATCGTATTTCTTGTGTGAGGCTCAGTCCTTGACTGCCTCAACCTGGTCGAGCTCGAGGTCCACGGGCGTCTCCCTGCCGAACATGGATACGACCACGCGCACGCGGTCCTTGTCCGGCTCGAGCTCCTCGACCGTGCCGAGGAAGCCCTCCAGCGGGCCGTCCGTCACCTTGACGGCGTCGCCCACCTCAAAGCCCAGGATAACCTCATGCCGCTCCACGCCGAGATCATAGATCTCCTGCTCCGTGAGCGGTATAGCCTTGTTCGACGTGCCCACAAAACCGGTGGCGCCGCGCACGTTGCGCACCAGATGCCAGCTCTCGTCGGTCATGATCATCTTCACGAGCACATAGCCCGGGAACACCTTGCGCTCGTAGGTCTTTTCACCCGCGTCGGTGTGCTCGGTAACGGTCTCCATGGGGATGTTGACCTCCTGGATGAGATCCTGCATCTTGCGGTTCTCGGCGGCCTTCATGACCGCCGCCGCTACGGCGTTCTCATAACCGGAGTAGGTGTGGACGACGTACCACTTTGCCTCTTCCGCCATCTGCCTTACACCAGGTCGATGAGCGTCTGCACGCCCAGCTTCGCCAGGGTGTCAAAACCCCAGAGGACGATCGCAGAAACGATCATCATGCCCAGCGCGATGCCGGTGTTGTTCAGGGTCTGCTTCGGGGTCGGCCATATGACCTTCTTGACCTCGCTGCGCATCTCGCGGAACCACTTTGCCACCCGCTTGCCGAAAGGCAGCTTGGTCTCAGCCTTCTTAACGGCGTTCGTGGAGACCTTGGCCGGGGCGGAATTCTTGTTTTCTTCTGCCATCTTGTCTTGCTCCTTTCAGAACGCCTGTCACTTCGTCTCGTTGTGAACGGTGTACTTCCGGCAGCGCGGGCAATACTTCTTCATCTCAAGCCGGTCGGGAGTGTTCTTCTTGTTCTTGACCGTGAAGTAATTGCGCTCCTTGCACTCGCTGCACCTGAGTGTAACCTTGACTCTTGCACCAACAGCCATTTATTCGGCACCTCCTTGTAAAACTTGGCCGCGAAGCGGCCTGTGTTGCCTCCCTGTATGGCAGGCCGGCTCTCCGCACTTGCGCGCACGAAAAGAAACCCGTCCGGCCGACAGGTAAAATGAAGTATAGCACACTCCCCGCGCCGAGTCAACAGCTTTTTCCCATCCAGCGGTCAAATTTCGCGTCCCGTGATGCAGAAATGTCCCGGAAAGTTCATCAGAGGTTCACAACGAGTTCACAAGTGGCTGGTATCTTGTAGATGCTGATACGGAAAAACGTACCGATGTACCGGCAATACAGCTTATAAGCCAAAAAACGGCGACCTGCCCGCCGAGGAGGGAGCATTCCCTCCTGAAGGGGCAGACCATATGCTCCACCGCTCATGGTGTTAAAATATGCGGCCGCGCCAAATTCCCCCCTTGGCGCGGCCGTTTCGCGCGCATTTATGTTTGCATCGCCCCGCCGCCGGTGATATACTGACGCACGAACGGGAGGCGCATATCCATGACTTACGCTGAGGCTTTGAAATACTTAGAGGGCGTGTCCTGGCTGGGCATCAGGCCGGGGCTCGACCGCATAGCCGAGCTGCTCGCGCGGCTCGGCCACCCCGAACGGGCCTGCCGCTTCGTCCACGTCGCCGGCACGAACGGCAAGGGCTCCACCTCCGCCATGCTGGCGGCCATGCTCAGCTCCGCCGGCTTCAGAACCGGGCTCTACACCTCGCCCCACCTGCTGCGCGTCACCGAGCGCATGCGCATAAACGGGGCCGAAATGCCGCCCGAGGGCCTCGCCGCCGCCGTGGACGCGCTCAGCGCCGCCGCCCAGGGCATGGCCGAACCCTGCACCGAGTTTGAGCTCATCACCGCCGCCGCCTTCTGGTGGTTCGCGCACGAGCGCTGCGACTACGTCGTGCTCGAGGTCGGCATGGGCGGCAGGCTCGACGCCACGAACGTCATCGGGCGGCCCGACTGCGCCGTCATAACGAACATCGGCCTCGACCACACCGCCGTCCTCGGCGATACGGTCGAGCAGATCGCCGCCGAAAAGGCCGGCATCTTCAAGGGCGGGCCCGCCGCGGCCTACGCGCAGCCGCCCTCGGTCGAGGCCGTCCTCAGCCGCATCGCCCGCAGCACCGGCACCGAGCTGCACTTCGCGGACTTTTCCGCCCTGGAGCCGCTCTCCGACGGGCTCGAGGGCCAGGACTTCCTCTACAGGGGCCGGAAATACCACATCGGCCTGCTCGGGGAGCACCAGCTCAAAAACGCCGCCGTCGCCTTAGAGGCTGCACGGCTGCTGGGCATACCGGAGCCTGCCGCCGCCGAGGGCCTGGCCCGCGCCGTCTGGCCCGCTCGCTTCGAGCTCGTCTCGCGCTCGCCCTGCTTCGTCGTGGACGGCGGGCACAATCCCCAGTGCGTGTCCACCACCGCGGCGGCGCTGCGCAAATACTTCCCCGGCCGCCGCAGGGTGCTGCTTTTGGGCGTACTGGCAGACAAGGCCTGGCGCGAAATGCTCGACATCCTGCTGCCCTGCGCGGACGAGGCCGTCTGCGTGCGGCCAGAGTCCGAGCGCGCGCTCGAGCCCGAGGAGCTCTGCGCCGAGATAAGGCGCCGCGGCATACCGGCGCGCACCGCCCCTGACCCGGGCTCCGGCGCCGACGCCGCCGCCGCGCTCGCAGGCCCCGACGGCATGGTCTGCTCCGTCGGCTCGCTCTATATGTCCGGCGCCGTGCGCGCGCACATACTCGGAAAGGAGGCCTGACATGCGTATACTTGCCATAGACTACGGCGACAGGCGCACGGGCCTGGCCTTCTCCGACGCGGGCGGCGTGCTCTGCGGCGAGGCCTTCACCGTCGAGGAATGGGACCCCGCCCGCCTCGCCGAACGCATAGCCGCAGAGTGCCGGGCGCGCGAAGTCGGCCTCATCTTCCTCGGCCTGCCCAAGAACATGGACGGCTCCGAGGGCCCCAGGGCCGAAAAGAGCCGCGCCTTCGCCGAAGAGCTGCGCGGGGCCACCGGCCTCGAGGTCCGGCTCTGGGACGAGCGGCGCAGCAGCGTCGAGGCCCACGCCATCCTCTCCGCTAACGGCAAGAGGGAGAAAAAACACAAAAAAAGCGTGGACGCCCTCGCCGCCGCCCTCATCCTCGAAAGCTGCCTGGGCTCCCTCAAATGAGGCGATAAAACATAGTCCCTCGGTCCTTATTGGGACCGAGGGACTTTTTCGTCACGGGTTCGCCGGCTCGTCCACATAGTAGGCGGCCTTGAACTTGAACTTGTCGCCGCGCACCACCGTGCGGTGGATGGCGATGAGATGCTCCCGCTCGTGGCAGAAGCGCTCGCAGAGCATGCAGGGCACATGCGCCGGTATCTGCAGCAGCATCCGCTCACGCGCGTTCGGTATGAGCGGAGAAAGCACTTCTCCCGCGTCGGTTATCTCCATATTATAATATGTCTCCAGATATGCGTACAGCGAACCGTCCCGCAGTACGTCCGGCTCCAGCGACAAAAACCGGCTCTGAGGCAGATAGGTCGTCTCTATCATCAGCGGGAAGGCCTCCGCTGAACGCAGGCGCGCCAGCTTGTGCCAGCGCGTATACCTGCCGCTCTTCACCTGCTCTATCGACGCCAGATACTTGTCCGCGCCCGCCTCGATGAGGTCGTAGTCCAGGATCTGATTTTTTATCAGGATGTGCTGCGCCTTCAGGCTGCTGGCAAAGGAGTGGAACTTCGTCAGCCGCTGCTCGAACATCTTCGGCTTTACAAAATTCCCGTTGCCGTGTACCTTCACTATGTACCCCGCCTTGTACAGCGCCTCCAGCGAGGCCCGTATCGTCGAACGGCTGACGTGGTACATCTCGCAGAGCACACGCTCCGCCGGCAAAGGCGCGTTCTCTGAGTATTCCCCGGAGTCTATCTTCCTGCGTATGTCCTCGTATATCTCCCTGTACAGCGGTGTCCCATCCATTCCCGCCACCCCCTCGCCTTGAGTATAGCCAAGTTTGCCGCCCTCTGTCAAACAGAACCGACAACTCGCAAATTGGTATGTATCCAGTCGGCATACCAATGGCGTATTGGACATAAATTTGGGGATTTTATTGAAAATTATGTGCAATTATGACAAAATCGTGAGCAAGTTAGAAAGGGGAGGTGGAGCCATGATTTGTGAGCTCATAACCGACGCGACCTATCTGGACGGGGTAGTCTGCTCCGGCTGGGAGGCGCTGGTGGACATCGGCGGCGGGCTGCTGGTGGACGAGGGCCTGGTGGAGCCGAGGTTCCTGCAGTCCATCAAGGACACCATAGCCGAGTTCGGTTCGTACATGGTGCTGGTGGACGACATAGCCTTTTTCCACGGCAGGCCGGAGGCGGGCGTGAAGGCGATGGCGATGAGCCTGGTATTGCTGGCGGAGCCGGTATACCTGGGCGAAAAGAGGATCAAGGCCGCCTTCACCTTTGCGGCCGTGGACAAGAAGAGCCATCTGGGCCTCATGCGCGAGCTGGGCGGCTTCCTGCAGGACGAGGAATTCCTGGAGCTGCTGAGGAACGGCGGGCCGAAGTCCGCGGTAATGAAAAAATTGAGGGAGGGTGCGTAAGCTGAAATGAAGTATCTCGAATACCGCCGCGTCATCACGGAACAGCTGGAGAGGCAGTTCGACGAGGAGGGCGCGGCGATAGAAAAGGCGGCGGAATACTGTGCGGCCTCGGTGTCCAGCGGCAGGCTCATACACGTCTTCGGCTGCGGGCATTCGCAGATGTTCGCCATGGAGGTATTCTACCGCGCGGGCGGGCTGGTACCGGTGAACGCGCTGCTCATACCGCACCTGGCGCTCTTTCCCCGCGCGAAGCTCAGCACGCTCCAGGAGCGCGTCGAGGGCTTCTCCGGCGGATACCTGGAGCTCGAGGACACCGACGAGCGGGACACGATGATAATCATCTCCATCTCGGGCCGGAACGCCGGGGTAGTCGACATGGCGCTCGAGGCCAAGAAGATAGGTATGAAGGTCGTGGCCCTGACCTCGAAGGACTTCTCAAAGAGCACGAGCTCGCGCCACTCGAGCGGCATGCACCTCATGGACGCCGCCGACGTGGTCATCGACGTCAAGTGCGTGAGCGGGGACGCGGCCCTGGAGATGGAGGGCGTGGAGCCCAAGTTCTGCGGCACCTCGACGGTGCTGGGCATGGCGGTGATGGAATCCATCATAGCCCAGACGGTGGAAAACTGCGTGAAGGCCGGCTATGTGCCGCCCATCTACGTCAGCTCGAACCTCGACCGGGGAGACGCGATAAACGCCGAGTACATAAGCCGCTACGGCAAGCTCATTTCCTGCCTCTGAGGCAGGGGAAAGGTGGAGAAGGAGAATGTATATAGTCTGCGTCTGCGGCCTGGGCATGGGCTCAAGCCTGATTTTGAAGATGACCGTCGACAAGGCCCTCAAGGAGCTCGGCTGCGGCGGCCACGAGATCGAACACTGGGACGCCGGGACGGTGTCCAGCAAGAACGCCGACCTCATCGTCACCTCCGAGGACTTCCGTGACAAGTTCGCCGGGAAGGACAATGTGGTCTACGTCCGCAACGTCGTCAGCACCCCTGAGGTCAAAGAGAAAATGAAGGAATATCTGGAGGCGAAGGGCCTCCTTTAATGGGAAAGGAAAATTCAACAAATTAAATTGAGAGAAGGGAGAAAGTACAATGGCAGTTCTGAATTTTTCCTCGAGCTGTTGCAGACCCCGACCATCATTCTGGCTATCGTTGCGCTCATCGGCCTCATCGCCCAGCGCAAGAAGTTTTCGGAGGTGCTCTCGGGCACGGTCAAGACGGCTCTCGGTTATCTGGTGCTCTCCGCCGGCTCGAGCCTGCTCGTAACTGAGATACTCCCCTTTGTCGGGCTGTTCCAGGAGGTCTTCGGGCTCAGCGGCTTCGCCACCGGCTCTGAGATCATCGTCGGCGCCATGCAGGACGCCGTGCCGGTCATAGCCTCCACCTCCGCTATCATCATGGGCGCGGGCTTCCTCGTGAACATCCTGCTGGCCCGCATCACCCCGCTCAAGTACATATTCCTCACCGGACACATGATGTGGATAAACTCCGTGGCCGTTGCCTTCTGCCTCTACTCCGCCGGCATGTCGAGCGGCGCCATCATCGGCATCGGCATTGTGCTGCAGGGCATCCTTCTGACCCTCATCCCGGCCATCGCCCAGCCCGTCGTGCGCAAGGTCACCGGCAGCGACGACTTCGCCATCGGCCACCTCACCACCCTCGGCACCGTCTCCTCCGCCTACGTCGGCAAGCTCGTCGGCAAGGGCAGCAAGAGCGCCGAGGACATGCAGCTCCCCGAGGGCCTCAAGTTCTTCAAGGACACCTCCATGTCCATCGCCATCGTCATGTTCGTCTTCTACATGCTGGTCGTCATCCTCGCGGGCCCCGAGTCCGTGAAAGCCTACTCCGGCGGCACCAACTACCTCATCTACGGCCTGCTCAAGGCCCTCGGCTTCACCGCCGGTGTCATGGTGCTCCTGCAGGGCGTCAGGATGCTGCTCGGCGAGCTGGTCCCGGCCTTCAAGGGCATCGCCGACAAGCTCGTCCCCAACGCCATCCCCGCCCTCGACGTGCCCGCGCTCTTCGGTTTCGCTCCCAACTCCCTCATGCTCGGCTTCATCTTCGCCACCATCGGCATGATCGTCGCGATGTTCATCTCCTCCGCGCTCTTCGGCGTTGTGCCTCTGGTCTCCATCATCGGCGCCTTCTTCACCGGCGGCGTCGCGGGCATCATGGGCAACGCTCTCGGCGGCAGGCGCGGCGCCATGGCTGCGGGCTTCACCTACGGCCTCTAGCTTATCGTCTTCTCCGGCTTCACCTACAAGCTCTTCGGCCACTTCGCCTCCGTCGGAGCCGAGGGCACCGGCCACGACTGCATCGACGCCATGGCCGTCATGACCGCCATGTATAAGCCCGTGGTCGGCATCGTGATCATCGTCGCCGTGTTCATACTCGCCTGCGTGCTCGAGGCCAAGAGGCAGAAAAACCTCGCCGCAGCGAAAAAGTAAATCCAGCTCCACCTCCCGGGGCGGCGCGCAGCTTTGCCGCCGCCCCTCTGCTTTCAGAAAGGAGCTGTCATATGTATATCACGGAGCGCGAACTGCGCGGTCAGTTCGAGGCGCTGGATAAGACCCTCAAGCTGCTCGCCCAGTCCCGGGAAGAGGCAAAAGCCCAGCTCGACGCGGCAAATAAGCTCGTCGTCCTCGGCTGCGGCTCGAGCTTCAGCCTCGCCAAGTCCGCCGCCATGCTCTTCGCGCAGAAGACGGGCCGGGCGGCCTTCGCCCTTCCCGCCGGGGACCTGCTCGTGAATTTCGGCGACTACGCCAGGCTGCTCGAGGGCGCGGCGCTGCTGCTGCTCTCGCGCTCCGGCTCCACCAGCGAGCTCGTGCGCGCCGCCTCGCTCTGCCGCGAGGGCTTCGGCTGCCGGGTACTCTCCGTCTGCGCGAGGGAAAATGCGCCCGTCGCACAGCTCGCCGACTGGTCGCTCGAGATCCTGGGCCTTCGACGAGGCCGTCTGCCAGACGCGGACGGTGTCGAACCTCTACGCCGCGGCCCTGGGCCTCGCCTGCATAGCCGGCGGGGACGAGGCCGGGTTCGAGGCGCTCATGGGCCTGCCCGCCCTGGCGGCGGACTTCTGCCCGAGGCAGGAGCAGGCGCTGACGCTCACGGCCTCGGAGGACTGGAGCCGGGCCGTGGTGCTGGCGGACTCCGGCTGCGCTGGCCTCGCCGAGGAGGGCGCGCTGGCCTTCAAGGAGATCTGCCGCCGCGACTCGAACCACTACCACATGCTCGACTGCCGCCACGGCCCCATGGTGCAGATCGGCCCCGACACCCTGGTCATCGCCCTGCTCTCGAAGGGCGACCGGGCGCTGCAGGCGGCCCTGCTCGCGGACGTCGCGGCCAAGACCTCGCACCTGCTGGTGCTCGACCGCGCCGACTGTGAGACCAAGCTGCCCGGGCGGCGTATCCGCCTGCCGGACTGCGGCTCGGCGGACGCCGAGGCGATTTTCGGGCTCTACTGCATCCAGCTCGTCTGCTACCGCCACGCGCTCGCCAGGGGCGTAGACCCCGACAGCCCCGAGGGGCTCGAGCCGTGGATAAAGCTGTGAGCGCCCCGGCGCTGCTCGCCCTGCTCCGCGACAGGGAGCCGGGCTCGCGGACCGGCATCTGGTCCTGCTGCAGCGCGAACGAATATGTCATACGCGCCGCCCTGAGGCGCGGGCTCGCGCGCCGCGCGCCCGTGCTGGTGGAGGCCACGGCAAACCAGGTGGACCAGAACGGCGGCTACACCGGCATGAGGCCGGCGGATTTCCGCAACTTCCTCTTCGCCCTCGCGGACAGGGAGGGCTTTCCCAGAGAGCAGCTCATCCTGGGCGGGGACCATCTGGGGCCCCTGACCTTCAGGAAGCTGCCGGCGGCCGAGGCCATGGACAACGCCGAGACCCTGGTGCGCTGCTACGCCGCGGCGGGCTTTGCCAAGCTCCACCTCGACACCAGCATGAAGCTGGCTGACGACGACCCGGACGCGCGCCTGCCGGACGAGGTCATAGCGGCGAGGGCCGCGCGGCTCTGCGCCGCCGCCGAGGAGGAGGCCGCAAAGGCCGGCACCCGTCCGGTCTACGTCATAGGCAGCGAGGTGCCGATACCCGGCGGGGCCGTCGAAAACGAGGACTCCGTGGCCGTCACGCGGCCCGAGGACTGCGAGGCGACGCTGCGCGCCTTCAAGGCGGCCTTCGAGGCGAAGGGCCTCGACGCGGCCTGGGACAGGGTCGTCGCCATAGTCGTGCAGCCGGGTGTGGAATTTGCCGACGAGTCCGTGGTAGAATATGACCGCGAGGCGGCGCGCGAGCTCATGCGCTGCCTCGACAAGTGGCCGGGGCTGGTCTTCGAGGGGCACTCGACGGACTACCAGCCGGCGGAAAAGCTCGCCGAGCTTGTCGAGGACGGGGTGGCGATACTCAAGGTCGGCCCGGCGCTGACCTTCGCCCTGCGCGAGGCGCTCTTCGCGCTCGAGCGGATAGAGCTGGAGCTCTCAAAGCTGCGCCCCTTCCCGCTCAGCCGCTACCGCGAGACGCTCGACTGGGTCATGTGCGAGGACGACAGATACTGGGGCGGCTACTATCACGGGCGCGAGGCCGGCGTGAGATACGCCCGGGCCTACAGCCTCTCCGACAGGGCGAGGTACTACCTGCCCTCGCCGAGGGTGGAGATCGCGCTGCGCACCCTGCTCGAAAACCTCGACCGCGAGGGCATACCCCTGGCGCTGCTGAGCCAGTACCTGCCCCTGCAATACCAGCGCCTGCGCTCCGGCGCGATAGACGGCGGCGCCGAGAGCCTGCTGCTCGACCGCATAGGCGACAGCATCGACCCCTACCTGGACGCCGTCTGCGGCTGAGGTGAGCCGTGGCGAGGGCGATAATTTTCGACATGGACGGCACGCTGGTGGACTCCGTCGAGGGCGCGTGGTACTCTCTCAACGCGGCGATGCGCCTCGCGGGCCTGCCGGAGATCCCGCGCGCCGAGGCCGGGCAGTTCATGGGCCCGCCGCTCGAGGTCTCGCTCCACCGGCGCGGCATATTCGGCGACAAATTCAAAATCGTCTGGGACGAATTCGCGCGGGACTACGCCGAGCACGGCATAGAGTACACGAGGGCCGTGCCCGGCATGCCGGAATTGCTGGGGCGGCTGCACGCGCACGGGGCGAGGTTAGGCATAGCCACGAGCAAGCCCCATGCCTACTGCGCGCGGACGCTGAAGCTCTGCGGCTTTCCCGACTGCTTCGAGGCAGTCGTGGGCAGCCTGCACAACGGCATACCAGAGGACAAAACGGCGGTGCTTCGCGAGGCCCTGAGGCTCATGGGCCTCGGGCCGGGCGAGGCGGTGATGGTCGGGGACCGGGCCTGGGACGTGCTCGCAGCGCGCGGGTTGGGCCTCGACTGCATAGGTGTGGAGCTCTGCGGCTATGCCGGGCCGTCGGAGCTGGAGGACGCGGGCGCCGCAGCCGTGGCGAGGGATATCGCCGGGCTCGAGGCCCTGCTCATGAGGGAGGGCAGCTGATGGAGCTTAAAGGCAAGAGCGTATCGCCGGGCATAGCCATGGGCGCTGCCCTGGTCTACCGGCCCTTCGCGCCCTGTATAAATGAAGACCCGCTGCCCGAGGGCGGCGAGGCCGAGGCGCTGCGCCGCTACGACGAGGCGCTGGAACGCGCCGGGCGCGAGCTCTCCGAGCTCGAGGCGCGGCTCACGGCGGATGAGCCCGACAAGGCCGCCGTCTTCGCGGCGCACAGGGATATCCTGTGCGACCCGGCCATGGACGAGGAGATACGGAACCTCGTGCGCACTGAACATCTCTCGCCCGACTGCGCGGCGGCGAGGGTCTACGACATGTTCCGCGCCGTGCTCTCGCGCTCCAAAAACAAGCTCATGCGCGAGCGGGCTTCGGACCTCGCGGACGTGAAGCTCAGGCTGCTGCGCTGCTGGGCCGGTGAGCCCGAGCGCTCGCTGGCGAGCCTCGCCGGGCCGGTCGTCGTCGTGGCGGAGGAGCTCTTCCCCTCGGACACCGCGGGCCTTGACCGTAAAAACGTGCTGGGCATCGTCACCGAGACCGGCGGCGCCACCTCGCACACGGCGATAATCGCACGCGGCTACGAGATCCCCGCCGTCCTGGGCGTCGAGGGCGCGACGGAGCGCATACGCGAGGGCGAATTTATCATCTGCGACGCCGAGCGCGGGCTCATATTCACGGAGCCCTGCGCCGGAGAGATAAAAGACTGCGAGGCCCGCGCCGCGGCCTTCAGGGAGAGGGCCGAAAACGAGCGCAAATTCCTCAGGGCCGTGCCCGTGACGCGGGACGGCACAAGGATAGAGATACTGCTGAACATCGGCTCCGGCGCCGGCCCAGAGCTGGAACGCGCGGAGTTCTCCGACGGCAGCGGGCTGTTCAGGACAGAGTTCCTCTACCAGAGCGGCGAGCGCCTGCCCGACGAGGCCGAGCAGTTTGAGGCGTATAAGAAGGTGCTGGCCGCCTTCGGCGGCAAAGCCGTGACGCTCATGACGATGGACATAGGCGGCGACAAGCAGATACCGGCGCTGGAGCTGCCCAAGGAGGAGAACCCCTTCCTCGGCCTGCGCGGCCTGCGGCTCTCGCTCGAGCGCGAGGCGG
>CALXEH010000029.1 GCA_944387285.1 uncultured Oscillospiraceae bacterium
CCGGTGCCGGCAGCGCCGTAGACCATGTTGATGGCGCCGACCTCGCTCTCGGCCTGCAGGAAGCAGCCGCCGATCTCGGGCATACGCGCCGACATATACTCGGGGATCTCAGTCTGAGGCGTGATTGGGTAGCCGAAGAAGTAACGGCAGCCTGCGCGAATGGCGGCCTCCGCTATGGCTTCGCTGCCCTTCATAAGAGTCAATGCCATATCTCGTTCCTCCTATTCCTTCTCAATGTGGATGACCACATCCGGACATGTGCGGGCGCAGGATGCGCAGGCTATGCAGGCCTCGATGTCGGTCATCTCGGCCGGATGGTAGCCTTTGGCGTTGAGCTTGGTCTTGGAGATCTGCAAGATCTTCTTCGGGCAGGCCCTGACGCACAGCCCGCAGCCTTTGCAGCGCTCCTCGTTGATCGTGAGTTTTACCATGCTTCTACCTCATTTCTTATTATGATAAATTTCACAATGCGCGCGTTCGTTCTTCACAGCCCTTCTTTCGTAAAGGTCTCCCAATCCCTGTGCATAAAGGTCTCTATGGGCATGGGAGTTCCGATGTATTTGGGGTCGTGCCCCTCGCGTAGGAAACCTTCCAGCAGGTCGGGCCTGCCTGTCGTGTACAGCACCGGCACCCCTGAGCGCTCCGAGGCTTCGCGCACCACCTCGTAGCCGTCCCTGAGGTCCTCGGGACAGGCCAGTCTAGCCAGATTCGTGTTGTTTACAAAGCCTGTTACCTTCTGGCGCGAGTGCCGCTCCATGCCCTCCATGAGAGAGATGAGCTTGTCCGCAGTCCCGGCCATGGGGCGGCGCGTATTTACCACGTTGAGGACTTTGAGGCTGCCCTCCGGCAGCGCGGCGAAGTCCTCGTGATAGCGTCCCAGGGCTGTGGCTCCGGCAGGGTCGCCGCCGACGTCGAAGATGACGGTGTCCCAGTCAAGCGCAAAGGCGGAGGCTACCTCCGCCGGGAGGGAGAGCGTCTCCACGCTCGAGTGTACAAAGTTCGGCGACACCAGCCGTATCTCCCGCGATTTTATCAGGTTCCCCCTGTCCGTCAGCCGGAAATACGTGTTCACCATGTCGAGGTCTATGAGCTCCACCTTCTTGCCGGCGCGCGCCGCCTGAAAGGCAAAGTTCAGCGCCAGCTCGGTCTTGCCGCTGCCGTAGTTGCCGATGAGAACTATGACCTCTTTCATCTTCACAGACCTCCGTGTCCCTTTCTTCCTTCAGCCGCGATACTGCTTGTCGTAGTTTCGCTCCATCGCCGAGATCGCGCAAGCCGCCGCATCGTTGTACGGCGTCGGTATCCCGAGCCTGCGCCCGTATTCCGCTATCGCACCGTTCAGTACGGAGACCTCCGTCCGCCTGCGGTATATCACCGCGTCCTGCGCCATGGACGGATAGTAGTCGCCCAGATTCTCCCTGAGATTCTCAACGTCCTCCTCTATGAGCGGCCAGATGTCCCCAATGCCCATGGCCTTCGCTACGGCGCAGCCTTCAAGCCAGATGTTTTTCATGAGCCTGAAGCCGTACTCGTCGTCCATGACCTCGCGCACGCGCAGCCGCGTCAGCGTGCAGGCGGCGTTGTAGCCGCAGTTTGTCACGGCCTTCTTCCACAGCAGCAGCCTCACGTCCTCCTCAAAACTCGCATGGCAGCCGCCCGCCTCAAAAGCCTCGACCAGATACCGCCCGGCCCTCTCCGTCACAGCCGAACTTTCCGCCGCCCCGAAGAAGACCTGTATGCCGTCTTCCGGCTTCGCCTCGCACACGCCCGGGCCCTGCAGCTCAGTGCCTATGACCCCGGCGCCGTAGAGTATCCTGGACGCCGGCACATAGCTTCCAAGCCGCTCCTCGTTCCCGAGCCCGTTCTGCAGCGACACCAGCGCCGTTTCCGGCCCGACACAGCCCATGACCTCCGGCATGACCCCGTCCGTCTGCGTGGCCTTGACCAGAAGGATCACGATGTCCATCTCAGGCAGCCCCGCCGCAGACTCCGCCGTGTGGAAGCCCGTGAGCCGCTGCTCCACGCCCCGGCACTTGAACACCAGGCCCCCGGTGGCTATGGCGTCCATGTGCGCCCTGTACCTGTCCACCAGGTACAGCTCCGCGCCGCCACGGCGCAGATACGCCGCAAAAACGCTGCCCGCAGCTCCGGAGCCTATCATCGCCACCTTCATGCTACTTCACCGACTTGTCCGACTTCTCGGACGAGCGCTTGACTATCCAGAACGGGTCGTCAGTGTTGTCGGAATAGGCCACAAAATTCAGGCTGGCCTTGATATGTTCAGCCATGGCCTGCCGCGCAAGCGCAGGTATGTGCAGTTTAATTGACGATACAATGGCCCCGTGCTGGTGTACCACCTGGCTCGACCACGGGTTCGACTGCTCCGGGCTAATAAACTTCACCCAGGAGCCCTGGTACATCGTGAGGTTCGGCAGCAGCTCGTTGTAGCTGCGGATGAGGTATTTGTTCCCCGACGACTCCACGATAAGCTTGTGGAAGGGCATGTCGGTCTCCTTGAGCAGTTTGCCGTCCATCCGGGGCACGGCCTTTTTGAACTCCGTTGCCAGGGAGTCCAGCTGTTCGATGGCCTCGGGAGAAGCCTTGTCCGCACACAGGGCCGCCGCTTCGCACTCTATCGCCGTCCTTGCGTCGTAGAGGTCTATCATGTCCAGCAGATTCATGTCCGTCACATAAAAGCCGCTGGCCCTCGGGCGCGTCTCAACAAAACCTATGGCCTGCAGCCGGTTTATCGCCTCGACCACCGGCGTGCGCGATATGCCCAGGTCCGTCGCTATCTGGTTGATGTTAAGCTTCGAGGCAGGAGGTATGTCCAGTACGACGATCTGGTCATAAAGTATCTGCGTCACTACCTCGCTGAGCTTTGCGAAAGGGTTCTTTTCCAGATAACTTTCCAGTTTTTCCCGATTCATCGTTTAAAATCACCTCAGGCCGCGAGTCGCCGATTTTGCCGTCCTTTTGCACAAAAAACTTTTCATCTTGTCACCTTTAATTTACCACATTTCCAAGAGTTAATCAAGATTTGCGCATTATTTCAGCAAACGGCCCGATATTGAGTTGAAAGGAATGTTTTTTGAAAATGCAGCTTCATGTCGGGCTATGGGGACTTAAAAAGGGATAAGTGGGCAAAATAGTTTGAATATACGCCGCTATATCGTGTTTTTCTGCCCTGGGAGCCGGATGGAACCTGGTCTGTTCAGAGAACAGCTGTTAACTCAAATAAAAGCAAAATGCTTTTTGTAGCCTGTTAAAATGATTAAAAGTGAAACAAAATGGGCTTTTCTTCAAGGCCTGTTCTGAAATATTGCGGTTGGTCTGCAGAGGGTCAGGATATGCAAAAAAGCTGTGAAAAAGCTCTTGCAATGGGCGGAGACTTTTGCTATAATGTATCGGCATTACGCACGGATGGGGGTATCTCCGGCCCTGTGACCGCAAGGTTGGGCCGTGGGGAGCCGATCCCCGCCGGAGGTAATAACAAAATAAAGGAGGACACATCAGAAATGGCAGTAGTATCCATGAAACAGCTGCTGGAGGCCGGCGTACATTTCGGCCACCAGACCCGCAGGTGGAACCCCAAGATGGCCGAGTACATCTATATGGAGCGCAACGGCATCTATATCATCGACCTGCAGAAGACCGTTAAGAAGCTTGAGGAGGCCTATGCCTTCGTGCGCGAGCTTGCGCAGAGCGGGCAGAACATCCTCTTTGTCGGCACCAAGAAGCAGGCTGCCGAAGCTGTGAAGGAAGAGGCTGAGCGTGTCGGCCAGTTCTACGTCAATGCCCGCTGGCTCGGCGGCATGCTGACGAACTTCAAGACCATGCGCACCCGTATCGACCGTCTGGCCCAGCTCAAGAAGATGCAGGAGGACGGCACCTTCGACATGCTGCCGAAGAAGGAAGTCATGAAGCTCATGGGCGAGATGGCGAAGCTCGAGAAGTATCTCGGCGGCGTCAAGGAGATGAGGAAGCTCCCCGGCGCCCTGTTCGTCATCGACTCGCGCAAGGAGCACAACGCCATAGCCGAGGCCCGCAAGCTGCACATCCCCATAATCGCCATCGTTGACACGAACTGCGACCCGGACGAGGTCGATTACGTCATCCCCGCTAACGACGACGCCATCCGCGCCATCAAGCTCATCAGCGCTACCATGGCCAACGCCGTGCAGGAAGGCCGCCAGGGCGCCGACGCCGCCTCCGACGAGGCCGCGAAGGTCGAGGAGACCGACGAGGAAGCCGAGTAATTCAGAATATTTTACCCTTAAATTTAACGGAAGGATGATAATATATGGGATTCACAGCAGCTGACGTCAAGAACCTGCGCGAGATGACCGGTGTCGGCATGATGGACTGCAAGAAGGCTCTCACCGAGGCTGACGGCAACATTGAGAAGGCCGTCGAGTGGCTGCGCGAGAAGGGCCTCGCCGCCGCCCAGAAGAAGGCCGGCAGGATAGCTGCCGAGGGCATGGCTTACGCCTGGGTCTGCCCGGAGTGCGGCGTGGGCTCCATCGTCGAGGTCAATGCTGAGAGTGACTTCGTTGCGAAGAACGACCTGTTCGTGGAGTATGTCCACAATGTGGCGAAGGTCGTGGCGAAGGACGCCCCGGCCGATCTTGACGCGCTGTTTGCCTGCAAGTACCCGAACTCCGACAAGACCGTGCTCGAGGAGCAGAACGACAAGGTGCTTGTCATCGGCGAGAACATCAAGGTCCGCCGTTTTGCCCGCTACGACAAGGGCACCAGCATCGCCTACGTCCACATGGGCGGCAGGATCGCGGTACTGATGAACCTCGAGGTCGGCGAGGGCTTTGAGAATAACGACGCCGTTGTGGAGCTCGGCAAGGACCTGGCCATGCAGGTCGCGGCCCTGAACCCGCAGTTCCTCGACAAGAGCGAGGTCTCTGAGGAGTTCATCGAGAACGAGAAACGCGTCCGCCTGGCCCAGGCCAAGGAGGACCCGAAGAACGCGAAGAAGCCGGACGCCATCATCGAGAAGATCGTCATGGGCGGCCTGTCCAAGTACTACAAGGAGATCTGCCTGCTGCAGCAGCCCTTCGTGAAGGACGACAAGGTCTCCGTCGAGGAGCACGTCGCCGCCGTCGCCAAGGCGCTCGGCACCAGCATCAAGGTCAACTGCTACACCCGCTTCGAGAAGGGCGAAGGCATCGAGAAGCGCCAGGACGACCTCGCCGCTGAGGTCGCCAAGCTCGTGAAGTAAGGCCTATACCGCAATGTAACACTAAAGGAGCCGGTCCCGGGACCGGCTCCTTTTGCTTTGCGAATAAAATTATTGACAAACGATAATTCAGCTGCTACACTGTACCCAGATGATTATTGTTTTTCGATAATTCAGGAGGGAAAGCCATGGCGGAGAAGAAGTTTTGGCGGCTTGTTGCGCTGTCGGCCATACTGGCGCTTGCGGGCTGTGCGGCGCTGGCAACGTGGCCGGAACTGGCCGAGCTGGCCTTCATGCTGCCCTGCGGGTATATCATAGACCTGCTCTGGGACATCTCGAAGACGGGCGCGGCCTGGCGCATTTTGGCGATCATCCTGTATGCGCTGCTGTGCCTGATACCGGCCGGGGCGCTGTATCTCATCTCGAAGAAGCGCAGGCTCTGCCGCGAGGACTGGCTGCTCGTGATTTTGAGCGCCGTGCTGCTCATACTGGTGGGCCGGGCGCTGGATTCGCACAGGACGGTCTATTCCGCCTTCGCGCAGATGGGCCTGCTCGCCGTGCTCGTGACCTGGCTGGCGTTCCGGCTGCTCCGGCGCATTGACTCCGCCGACGACGGGCGGCTCGTGAAGCTGGTGCGCATAGTGGTCGTACTGGTTGGGATGTTCTTTGCCTTCCTCGCGGGCGTCGCAGGCGTTGCCGTCTTTGCTCAGTTCAGTCTCGCGGCTTTTGCGGACGGCGCGGCCTCCGTGGCCTCGAGCTGTATAACCGTCTACGGCTGCCTGCTCGGGCTGCGGCTCGTGAACAGCCTGGGCGAGGGCGGCGAGCTCACGGACGCCACCGTGGAACAGGCGCAGGGCTTTTACCGCTACAGCGTCCGGGCTGCGGGCGCCATCCTGCTCCTGAGCCTGGCGGCGAACCTTATAAAGCTCATCTTCATCAACACCCGGGGCCAGAACAATGTGAACGTGGAGTTCCCCGTCTTCCAGCTGCTGTTCTGTCTTGCGGCGCTCATCGTATCGCGTTTCATCACCGCGCACAAGAAGCTGCGCGATGACAACGACCTCTTCGTCTGATGGCGATACGGGTGCATTTGGACGAGGTGCTGCGCCAGCGCGGCATGACCTCGAAGGAGCTCTGTGCCAAGGTGGGCATCACCGAGGCCAATCTCTCCATCCTGCGCTCGGGCAAGGCCCGCGGCGTCAGGTTCGGGACGATCAACCGCATATGCTACTATCTCGGCTGCGACGTAGGCGACATCCTGAAATTTGACGGTGAACTTGAGGAGGATGAAGAATGAATAAGGGTGTAAAATCCGCGCCAAGCCCCGCGCACTGCCTGATCCTCTGCGCCGCGGCGGCGCTTGCCGGCTGCGCCATTTACCTGTTCTCGGTCTCGGCGGCAGAGGCGGCGCTGGATCGGCTCTGGTTCCCCTTTGCGCAGATACAGGCCCTCACTGCAGACGTGGACGGCAGCACGCCGGAGAGCGTATGTCTGGTGCTCGCCGCGCTGCCTGTCTTCGGCCTTATCGCCCAGCTGCTGAGGCAGAGGTTCAAGCCCGAGGACCTGCTGCTTCTGCTCTGCGGCGTGCTCGTATACATGGTAATGAAAAGCCCGCTGAGCATGGCTGGCGCCCTCACCTCGTCCCTGGTGCAGCCTGCGGCGGTCTGGACGGTGCTGATGGCTTGGGCGGGACTGCGCATACTGCGGGCAGGCTGCACGGAGGACGGTATGCCGCTCGTGCGGCTGTGCGGCTGGGCCGTCTGCGCCGCGGCGCTGTACTTCGCCTACGGCGCGGGCGCGAACGTGGGCTCTGTGGTCTTTGTCCTGCGGCTCAACGCAGGCAGCGCAGCGGTCTTCTCACAGGCCGGCCTGGCGCTCATCTCAGCCTGCCTCGGCACGGCGGCCTGTATGTTCACGCTCGCGGCGCTTCGGCGCTACGCCGCCGACGGCGGGCTGAGTGCCGCGGCGGTCGAGGCGGTGAACAGGCTTTCCAGGTTCTGCACCGCGGCACTCGCGTCGATGCTGCTGCTGTCGGCCGCGGTGGAGCTTGCCAATGCGCTGCTGGTCAAGCAGTCCGGCGGCAGCCTGCGCTCGGTGAACTTTCCGGCGAGTGCGCTCATATATTGCTTCGCCGTGCTGCTCGGCTCGCGGCTGGTCGCGGCGCATAAGCGGCTCAAGGATGAGAATGATTTGTTCGTTTGACGTATATATTCCACCCCATTTCTTTGGCCCTTGCCCAAAGAAACGGGGTGGAGCCCCAAAGAAAAGCGGCTTTTGTTCGGGCGGACGCGACGAGGGGAATAAGGAAGCCGCCGCCCTTTGGGCGGCGTTTTATTTCAAATATCGACTGACGTCGTCGATGCGGCAAGGGTCCACATCTCCTCCGCAGTCTCTGGAAAAGGTGAAACGCTCCGCGTTTGGATTTCATTCCGGGCGGGGTTCCACCCCCGCCCGGACGTTGCGGTTTCGGACGACGCCAACTCCACGCACCCACGCCGGCTGACGCCGGCGCACCGCGCGCCAGGCGGCGCGCGGCCGGGTCGTCGGGGACGCCGACCCCTACGGTCTGGTGCGAACTGTACACGGCTGCGAAACCGTTACAAACGGCGCACCGAGGTCGGTGCGCCCTACGATGGGCGTGCGCAAGCCCGTGACGCCGGGCGGGGATGGAACCCCGCCCCTACGGTTGGCGTATGCGCAGAATCCGGCGCAACACAGAGACTGCGGAGGAGATGCGGACCCTTGCCGCATCGACGACGTCAGTCGATAATGTAATAAAACGCCGCCCAAAGGGCGGCTGCTACCTTATTCTCAATCGTTAGCCGAGACGGCCATCCCTGTATATTCAAACGCAGCAAACCTTCCCGCGCCCAAACGTCATGTAGGCGTAGAGGGCCGGAGGGAGAGGCGGGTGGGACGCACACGGTACGAAGGGTCCTCCCAGCCCAATAAAACGCCGCTTTTCTTTGGGGCTCCACCCCGTTTCTTTGGGCAAGGGCCAAAGAAATGGGGTGGAATATAACGCAGAAACGTAAAAAAGGAGCCAAAACATGAAAAAAGCAAGTATAGCGCTCGCGCTCATCCTCGCCCTCATGCTCTCCGGCTGCTCGCTGCTGCGCGAGGACGGCGAACCCTCGGAGGACGACAGGCTCGTCGGCGTTTACATCACCGAAAGCTACATCGACAGCTTCGACTTTGAGGCCTACGCCCAGGACAACGTCTCCGCCCTGCTCGATGGCGGCGAGATATCCCGCGAGGACGCCGAAAAATACTCCCAGCGCATCTACGCCGAGGTCACGGACGGCAAGGCCAGCTTCCCCATCGAGGGTGTGCCCCTCATCGCCTCGCGCTATGAGAAGGACGGCGAGAGCTGCACCGGCAGCGACTACGGCGACAAGCTGGTGGGCGTCCACCTGAGCATAAACAGCTCCGAAGACATGGAGGCTCTCGAGCTCACGGGCGAGCTCTTCACCAACAGCGGCAACGGGCGCGTCACAGCCTACTGCAACCCCGTATACCAGCAGGCCGACGGGCGCATCTACCTCGTCCCCGGCGAAGGCTTGACGGCGGACAGCGGCGGGTCCATGACCTTCAGCCTCTCAAACAGCCGCGAGAGCTCAAAGGAGGACGAGCCGGGCTGCAGCACGGACATCACGCTGACCGTGACCGGCCGATATCCCTCCGACAAGCTCGCCGTGCTGCTCTACAGCTCCGACGGCGCGCTCCTGAGCCGCACGGAGTACGCGCCCGAGGACATGCCCGAGGAGATCTCGGCTGACGGCGCGGCCTGGGCTGTGTTCGAGGACTACACAAAGGACTTCCTCGGCGAACCGCAGGTCATACGCCAGCTCATACCCGCCGGCAGCGACGAGGGCTTTGTAAGCCTGCACCTCGAACAGGGCGAGATCTTCTACACCCCGCGCACGACGTATCTCAAGTCCGAATAATGCCCCACATGCGAAAAAGCCGCCGCGGCCACAACGCCGCGGCGGCTTCGTCTGTTCAGTTCAGCCCAGGACCGGCTTCGCCTGGGGCAGGATGTATTCAAACATCTTCCTGTGCCCCTCGGGGCTCGGATGGATGCCGTCCTCACTGAAGAGGCCGTCAAAGTTCCGCTTCGACAAAAACGCGCTGCGCACGTCCAGCATGGGCACGCCGCGCATGGCCGCGATGCGCATGACGGCGAGATTGTACATCTCGTTCCAATGCTCTATGCTCTCCGTCGAGCCCAGGAACTTCATAAGCGCCTTAGGGTCCAGCTTGCGCGAGAACCAGTCGAAATAGCGCTTGCCGTAGACGGGGATGAGGTTTATCACCACCGGCTTGCTGCCCAGGGCGATGATGCCGTCAAGCACCTTGTTGTAATATTCCGTGAACTTCTCGATGGGCGTGTTGCAGTCGTGCGCCGCCTCGGGCTCGGCCGAGACCGCCGGCCAGTCGAAGTCCGAATCGTTGCCGCCCAGCATGACCAGCGTCGTCGGGCAGGCAGAGATGTCCTTAGCGTAGCGCTCCAAACGCTTGAGCGCCGCCGTGGAGGTGCAGCCGAACTTCGAGTGGTTCTTCATCTCGCTGTCCAGCGAAGAACCCAGCAGGTTTACAAAGGAATCCTTCCAATGCGTGTACTTCGCGCTGTCGGAGAGATACACCACACCACCGGTTATAGAGTCGCCTATTATACAAATTGGATTTCCCATGTTGCAAACCTCGCTTTCCTCTGCATCCATGTCTGCATTATATGACAGAAGCGTGAATTTGTCAACACGAAAGAAACTATAAGAACAAAAGAATTTTTAGTTACTACATTCCATTGAAAACGAGAAGGTGCTGCCGGCGCCGGGCTTGCTCTCGACGGAGAGACGGCCGCCGTGGGCGTCGGAGATCTGCTTGACCATGGAGAGCCCGAGGCCGGAGCCGCGATCTACGCCGCGCGAGCTGTCGGCCTGCCAGAAGCGCTCCCAGATGTGCGGCAGGTCTTTTTTGTCTATGCCGATGCCGTTGTCGGCGACCTTGAGCGTGAGCCTGGAGCCGCTCGAGCTGAGGCTGACGGTGACCTTGCCGCCCTCGGCGGTGTATTTGAAGGCGTTCTCGACGAGGTTCTGCACGAGCCGGGCCATGAGGCCCACGTCCATATTGGCGTAGACGCCGGGCTGCACGTCCAGCTTGAGCTCGATATTGCGGCCCGAGGCGGTGGCGGCCTCGTCGCAGACGACCTCGACGAGCTCGGAGAAGTTCGCGCGCTCGAAGGAGATGCTGTGGGTGCCCTGGTCCATGCGCGTAATGTTGAGCAGCTGGTTGATGAGCGCGGACATCTTGCGCGACTGCCGCTCCACGACCTCCATGGACTCCTCGTAATCCTCCACGGTCTTGGCGTTCTGCCTGGCGTACTCGCACTCGGCGATTATGACGGCTATGGGCGTGCGCAGCTCGTGCGAGGCGTCGGAGGCGAAGCGCTTTTCGGCGTCGAAGGAGTGCTCGAGCCTGTCGAACATGCGGTCGAAGGTGGCGGCGAGCCTGTGTATTTCGTCCCTGCCGCGCTTGAGGCCGATGCGGGCAGAGAGGTCGGAGCCGTCGGAGATGGCGTCCACGGTATCGGTTATCTGCCGCACGGGCTTGAAGGCGCGCCTGGCGATGAGCCAGCCCACTATGGCGGTCAGCAGCACGAGGATGGGGAAGAGCACGAGCGAGAGGATGACGATGATGCGCACGGCCGAGAAGGAGTTGTCCGTGGACGTGATGCCGCGCAGCCAGACGTCGCCCTGCGGGTCCTGGACGTAGAGGTCGTAGACCAGGTATCCGTCCCCGTCGATGTCGATCTCGCGCGTCTGGCCGTTCAGGAAGAGGTCGTCGCCCTCGAAGTGCCGCAGCCCGCTGCCGCCTATGAGCTGCTCGTCGGCGTCGTATACGAGCACATAGACGTTGTGGCGGTAGAGGTTGAGCTCATCCAGGTCGAGGTAGCCGTCCTTGTATTCGACGTCGTCGATGTTGTCGTGCACGACGTCGAGCAGGGTAGTCTCGGCGTTGTTGGTGATCACCCTGTTGCCGACGATGAGCATGAAAATGAGCACCAGCGCCACGACCAGCATCATCATGAGCGTGAAGTATATGGTGACGCGGGTCTTTATCGTAATGAATCTCATGCCTCTTCCCTCAGCACCCAGCCCACGCCGCGGACGGTGTGGATAAGCTTTTTGTCGAAGCCGGCGTCGAGCTTGCGGCGCAGGTAGCTCATGTAGACGTCAACGACGTTGGTGCCGCCTTCCCAGTCGTAGCTCCAGACGTTGTTTTCGATGGCCTCGCGCGAGAGCACGCTGCCCTTGTTGCGTATCATGAACTCCAGCACGGCGAATTCCTTGGCCGAGAGCTCTATGTTTTTGCCGGCCCTTGTGACCCGGTGCGAGGCGGCGTCAAGGGAGAGTTCGCCGCAGGTGAAGATGTTCGTGACGCTGCCCGTGGCCTTGCGCGTCATGGCGCGGATGCGCGCCAGCAGCTCGTCGAAGGAGAAGGGCTTGACGAGGTAGTCGTTGGCGCCGAGGTCCAGGCCCTCGACCCTGTCCTCGATGGCGTCCCTGGCCGTCAGGAACAGCACGGGCGTGGCGTCGCCGCGCTCGCGCATCCTGCGCACGGCCGAAAAGCCGTCCAGCCTGGGCATCATGACGTCGAAGATGGCCGCGTCGTACTCGGCGGACTCGAGGTAATCGAGCGCCTCGCGCCCGTCGTAGCAGGCGTCCGTCGAATAGCCGGCGGCGGCCAGCCTTTTGCAGATGATGCGGTTGAGGTCCCGCTCGTCTTCAACTACCAAAATCCTCATTCCATCGCCTCCCGGGCCATTATCCCAATTTTCGATTAGACCAGCATTAAAAGGACGGCCCCGCCCCGAAGTTTGCCGGGACGGGGCCGTTGGCCTGACATATCATTCCATTGACACCGCGTAACCCTCGGCGCCCAGGCGGTCGAGCAGGGCCTGGCCGTGCTCCTGGCCGCCCACCTCGCAGGCGATGTGGACGAGTATCTCGCTGGGCGAGAGGTTGGGGCAGAGGCGGTCGTGGTTTATGGTCATGATGTTGGCGCCCGCGTCTGCCACGGTCTGCAGCAGGCGCATGAGGCTGCCCGGGGAATCGGGCAGGGTGGTGGCGAGCTTTATGCGCCTGTGCCGCGACACGAGGCCGAGCTCTATGACCCTGTGGATAAAGCTCACGTCTATGTTGCCGCCGGAGAGCAGGCAGACCGTCTTTTTGTCCTTGGTGTCCAGCTTGCCGGCGAGCACGGCCGCGACGGAGCTCGCGCCCGAGGGCTCGACGATCTGCTTCGTGCGCTCCATGAGCAGCAGTATGGCAGCGGAGATGTCGTTGTCGGAGACCGTCACAAGGTCGTCCGCGTACTGCATGATCTGCTGCACGGTCTTTTCGCCGGGGCATTTCACCGCGATGCCGTCGGCTATGGTGGAGACCTTCTCGGAGGCGACGTGTTTGCCCTCGTGGAAGCTGCGGAAGACGGCGTTAGCGCCCTCGGCCTGGACGCCGACGACCCTGACCCTGGGATTGACCTGCTTGATGCAGGCCGAGACGCCGGCCAGCAGCCCGCCGCCGCCGACGGGCACCACGACCGTATCGACCGTGGGCAGCTGGCTGAGTATCTCCAGTCCGACCGTGCCCTGGCCGGCCATGACCTCGTAGTCGTCGAAGGGGTGGAGGAAGGTGGCCTCCTCGTCGCGGCAGATCTCCATGGCCTTGTCGAAGGCGTCGTCGTAGCAGTCGCCGCAGAGCACGACCCTGGCGCCGTAGCCCTCGGTGGCCTGGACCTTGGCTATGGGCGCGGCTTTGGGCATGACGATGGTCGCGGGCAGCCCGTGCCTCTGCGCGGCGTAGGCCACGCCCTGGGCGTGGTTGCCGGCGGAGGAGGCCACGACGGCCTTCACCTCGCCGCGCTCGGTGAGCGCGCCTATCTTGTTTGCCGCGCCGCGGATCTTGAAGGAGCCGGTTTTCTGCCTGTTTTCGCATTTCATCCAGACCTCGCCGCCTGCCATGCAGCTGAAGGTCGCGCTGTAGTCCAGGTCCGTCTGGTGTACTATGCCCTCGAGCCGTTTCGCGGCCCTTTCGAAGTCTTTGAGCGTAAGCTCCATGCGTAGCACCTCACAATCGCCGTGTCGGCTTATTTTCCCATTGCTGTCTCTATGATAAACTCAGATCTCTTCCCCGTCAACGCAAAATTATTTTTAAAATACCCTTGCGAATAGCTTGAAAACCGCTATATTGTGCCTCAAATCGAAAAGGAGGTATGCAGATGACAGCATACGACAAGAACGTGGACTATTCCCTGCTCATTGCACAGGAGGCCGCGAAGGGCGTGAACGCCGACAAAAACCTGCTGGCGCAGTACGAGGCGGCGCGCAACGCCAAGATAGCGGGCGAGGGCCTGGACTATGCTCAGACCAACGTCTACACGCGCGAGGTGACGGAGCCGCGGCATTACTACACGGCCACGGACCAGAGCGACTACATCCGCGATATCTACGCCGAGGCGCAGCGGCAGGCGCTCGCGGCGCTCGAGGGCGCGTACACGGACGAGCTCGCGGCCTACGACGCGGAGGCGGCGCAGCTGCCGGGCGTATACCAGGCGGCGAAAAACCGCACGGCGGCGGCGGGCGAGATCGCGCAGCAGGGCATGAACGAGCGCTTTGCCGCCTCGGGCCTGAATACGGGCGCGCAGGGCCAGGCGGCGCTGGCCCTGGGCATGACGGTGCAGGGCGGGCTCGCCTCCCTGGAGTCCGAGCGCGCGGCAAAGCTCTCGGAACTGGGCGCGCAGAGGGCCAAGGTCAAGTCCCAGTACCAGCAGGCGGTGGCCGACGCCATAGCCCAGAACGAGATAGAGCTGGCCCGGGCCCTCTACGAGGAGGCGGTGCGCGTGGACAACAGCTACGCCGTCGCGGACGCCGAGCTGCTCGAGGAGGTCTATACCACCAGCCAGGGCTACGGCTACACGGGCTATACCGGCTCCGGCTATACCGGCGCGGGCACGGCCTCGGGTACGGCCTCGGGCGCCGCCGCCTCGGCCGCAGAGGAGCCGGCAAACAGCGGCACGTCCGTCGGCGCCTACGAGCAGGCGCTCATAAAGGCCGCAGCCAAACCCACAGCCTCCGCCCAGCTCAGCTCCATCCAGACCGCGGTCTCCAACGGCAGCATAAGCTCTGCCGAGGCGGCAAAGATACGCAAGGAGCTGGGCCTCGGCACGGCGGCAGCCCAGCCTGTGCTCACCGGCGGAGGCGGCGGCCGCATGGTGGCCACGACCAAATGAGCCCGGCTGGTCAGTCCATTCCGCAAGTGGACGGGCCGGAGAGACCCTGAGCCTGTGCGCCTGGTCAGACCTCAATACAGCATTGTCATTGTGGCCAGACCAGGCGACTTTTATTTGTCCAAGTTCACATCTTGTCAAGATACTGACAGAGGTCTAAAATTGACACATATGAACATGGAAGGAGCATGTTGAAAATGGCGGACAGCGTACTCAGACGCAAGGCGAGAAACGCGCAGCTCATATATGAGGACCTGCTTGACAGGACGGAGATGGACGGTATACCCGTGACCTTTGTGGCGGACGAGGACCGCAAGCCCATGCTGACGAAGGCCTGTTATTCGGCGAATCCTTTTCCCTTCCCGCTGGGGCTGGTGCTGACAAAGCTCAGGAAGCCCGCGGTGCGGAAGCTTTTTGAGGATGAGATCATACCGCAGACTGCGGCGATAGCGGCGGTGCTCACGGCCTGCAGCACGGCGGCGACGGAGATAGGCGCGCTGAGGGGCGCGGACACGGCGCATGCGCAGATACGCTGCGACATGGTGTTTTCGGGCCTGCAGGCTATCAGGCTCTACATGTCCGACCACAAGCACTGCAAGGCGTTCACGAGCTCGCGCATACAGTCTGCGCTGCGTGTGAACAACGCCCTCAACGGCTCGATGCACAAGTTCCGCGCGAAGGACGGCAGGGACGTGTCCTTCCACGTCTACTATCAGAGCCAGCAGGAGCGGCTGGTCAAGGCCCTGGGCCTTGCGAAGAAGTCGGAGGAATATAAGTTCTTCTCGCTCAAGAAGGACATGAAGGAGATAGCGGCGAAGGTGGCCGCCATGGACGCTATGGAGCTCGAGAAGCTGAGCTTCGACTGCGGCGCCTGCGGCTGCATGATAAGGAGCCGTGAGGAGTGGGAGGCCAGCGAGGTCGGCCGCGCGGTCATAGCCATGCCGCTCATAGGCACGCAGAAGCTTGCCGATTCCCCGGCCCCTGACTGGGGCAAGCCGAACGGCAGGGGCCCGCTTTCGGGCATCCGCGTGCTCGACCTGACGCACATCATCGCCGGCCCGGCCTGCTCTAGGATACTAGCCGAGTACGGTGCGGACGTGCTGCTGGTGCGCCGGGGCGACTTTAAGCACCAGGAGCAGGCCATGCTGGAGTTTGACGGCTGGGCCGGCAAGCACTCCATCCAGCTCGACTTCAACATCCCCGAGCAGCTAGAGCGCGCAAAGCAGCTCATCCGCGAGGCGGACGTTGTGACCTACTCGTACCAGAACGGCTGCATGGACAAGTTCGGCCTCTCGGAGGCGGACATCCGTGCGCTGAATCCCAATGTGATCTACGCGAATCTCAACTGCTTTTCGGATACGGTCTGGAAGGATCGTCCGGGCTGGGCGCCCTGCGCCGAGGACATCACGGGCCTTTCGGTGCGCAACGGCTCGCTCGAGGCGCCGAAGAACCTCAACGGCGTGCCTCTGGACTACTTCCCGGGCTTCATACTGGCGCTGGGCACGCTCAGGGCCATCGCCCGCAGGCTGAAGGAGGGCGGCGGCTACAAGGTCACCACCTCTCTGACCCGCGGCGCCCAGTACCTGCACGAGTGCGCGGACCTGTGCGAGAACGCCGAGGCCGTGCCGCAGGAGAGCTCCGTGGCGGTGCGCAGCAAGGACAAGCTCTGGGACAGCGTCTACCAGTACGTCAGGGGCTGCGCGACCGGCGGCGAATGTGGTTTCAGCTCACCTCCCGTCATCAATACCGCCTTCCCGGCGAACGAGGAGAACCTGGTCTTCACCGACGGCAACAGCGGCTGGACCCAGAAATAAAGCTATTATACTGTCCAATAAGAAAAGCGCCGCCCATACGGGCGGCGCTTTTCGGTTTGCTCTCAGGCGAACAGGTTTTTGAAGAAGTTGACCACCGAGTTCCAGACGTTTTTGACGCCCTCGATGAAGCTCGAGACCTTTTCCTTGGCCTGGCCGAGCTTGGCGATGGTATTCTGCACGGACTCGACCTTCTCCTTGAGCTGGTCTGGGTCGAGCTTCTCCAGCGAGCGGCAGAGGCTTATGAGCTGGTTTATCTGCGTATCCGTCAGTGTGACGCCGAGGTCGGAGGCGATTGAGATTATCTCGGCCTTCAGCTGCTCGTCCGTCATGTTCTTCGTTTCCGCAAGCAGCAGCTTCAGCTCGTTTACGATCTCCACAGAGTCATAGCTGCCTATCTGCTCGGCCAGCTCTGCGGTGAGGGTCAGCTCCTGGGTGCTGACGAGCTTTGCCGTCTCGTCGAGCTGCTGGCCCGTGATATCCTCGTAGGCCAGGTACACGCCCGTCAGCGCCGCTGTGCCCGAGACCTCAAAGGGCGCCGCGACGATGATCTTCGCATCCGTTATGCCCGCCGTGGCCAGGGCGGAGATGTACATCTGCGCCGTGCACCAGTTGATGTTGGAGGTGGTCACGTCCAGGCCCTTGCCCTCCTCCAGCACCTCGATGTAGACGCAGGAGATGGAGTTCGTGCCTATTATGGATTCGTCCACATAGCCCTCGAGATACTTGCGCTCGTCGGCGTTCGTGACGCGCAGCTCGGTGACGTCGCCGCGCTTTATGCCGAAGTTGGCGTAGACCGCCTCAATCTGCTCGTCGCTCAGGTTCGCGCCGATGACGGCCCGGGCCTCGCCGGCGTCTACCGCCAGGGCGGGCACTGCGCCTATGAGCAGGCAGCAGGCCAGTATGCTTGCAATAAGTTTCTTCATGTCAAGACCTCCGTGCTTTTTGACGCAGCCGCGGCCCAAATGTTCCTCAGAGCGGCTGCTTCGATATCCTCGCCCAGCGACGCGGATATTTAGCGGGCGTAGGTGAGGATTTTTTGATGATGACCGCCGAGCGGACTATATCCGTGCCGGGCAGCCTGTAGTTTTTTACCACGGGCGGCTCGCCGCCCAGGAGCTTTATGGCGTTTGCGGCTTCCGCCGCCTCGGCGGCGCAGTCGGCCGCCTTCATGGAGATGAAGGCCCCGCCGGGCTTCACAAAGGGCAGGCAGAGCTCGCAGAGCTGGTTGAGCCTGGCCACGGCGCGGCTGACGGCGAAGTCGAAGCTCTCGCGCAGCTCCGCCGGCGCCTCTTCGGCCCTGGCGCAGAGCACCCGGGCGTTGCCCAGGCCCAGAAGGCCTACGGTCTCAGCGAGGAAATCCATGCGCTTCTGCTGGCTGTCGAGCAGGACGAACTGCGCGTCCGGCCTGAGTATGGCCAGGGGCAGGCCCGGAAAGCCGGCGCCGGTGCCCACGTCTATGACCCGCGCGCCGCTGAGGTCCGCGCAGCCAAGGAGCGCCGCGCTGTCGAGGAAATGCAGCCGCGCCACCGGCTCCTCGCCCTCGATGGCCGTGAGGTTCATCACCGCGCCGACCTCGGTGAGCCTTTCGTAGTATTTACGGAACCGCCCGGGCGCATCCCCGGGCGCCGTGACGCCGAGCTCCGCAAAGCCCGCTTCCAGGATCTTTTCCATAAGCTCACCTCAAAAAATTAATACCGGACGCATACAGCGCCCGGTATTATATCACGTTCGTTCGGAAAATACAATCACGCATAGAAATCGTGGTCGCCGATGCTGGTGACGTAGGTCCGCGTCAGCCTGAACCAGCTCGAGACGCCGATGTCCGGGTTCACGAAGTAGAGGCTGCCGCCCACGATATCGTAGCCCTCGAGACAGAGCTTCGCGGCGGTCACGCACTCCTCGGGCGGCTCGAGATAGATGCTGCCCGTCTCCGTGGGAGAAAACTGCACGCCGTAGCGCCGGTCGAAGATGACCTCGTAGACCGTGCCGGGGAAGAGGTCGGAGGCCACACGGTTCATCACCACGTCGCCCACAGCCAGCATGCCCTCGAGCGTCTGGTTGCCCGACTCCGCGTAGATGATGCGCGAGAGCCAGTAGACGTCGTCGCTGTCGTAGAACTCGTCGCCCTCTGCCAGGGCCTCGGGTGAAGTGATGTCCACGTTCAGGCTGTCTGAAGCGGCATCCCAGACGACGTCAAAGCCGAACAGCTTGCCCAGCTCGCTAAGGGGCCAGAGCTGCTCGCCCTCGTCCACCGGCAGGCCGCCGTCCAGATAGAAGTACCTGCCCGAGACCGTGAAATACTCTGCGCTCTCCGCAAGCTCCAGCTTCAGCCCGCCCAGCGTCTGCGTCTCCTCGTCGTAATCCAGCCCCGTGGCCTCGGCAAATTCCGCGAGGCTCACGCGCGCCTTGTCGTCCACCAGCCGGCAGCTTCCGTAGAGCGCGCCGTTTATGTACAGTGTGACGAGGCGCAGGCCGCTCTCCGTCCAGCCCTCCGGCGCTTCGGTCTCGTCGGGCCCGTCCGTGACCTCCGGCTCGGGCTCGGCCGCCTCTATGTCCAGCTCCCAGGCGGGCGGAATGTAAACGGCCTCCGCGCCGCCCTTCATGATGAAGGAGCCGCTTACCGTCAGGCAGAGCAGACAGGTCGCAGCAAGCAGGAGTATATTCATTTTCCTGTTTCTGGCCATTGTACACCTCAGCTTGTCCATGCCATGTACGCCGCCCGCACGCGCGGGCACTCGTAACCCTTCTGCAATAATTATATTCAAAATGGCGGCATAATTGCAATCGGCATATTAGACAAACAAGGTTGGTCAATTTTAATTATAGTTAACAAGCCCACCACATCATATGGATAATTTGAGCGAAAAACGTCGAATTCATCTACATATTGTGTTGTGCTTTGTGCCGAAATATTTTCCTTCGACGGAAATCGACTTAAATTTTTTTGCAATCACGCAAGTTTGGGTGACAAAAAGCTCGAATTTTGTTACATTTGTAATGATTTCGAGATATTATGTAAATCAATTTGCCTCTTTTTCGAGACACTCTTTTAACGCTTTTGCGAGCTGATCGGGGCAGGAGGTGGCCTTGAAGCCGCAGCGTATGCCCTCCATCCTGGAGATGGCCTCTCTGGCATCCATCCCCACTACCAGCCTGGAAATGCCCTGCAAATTGCCGTCGCAACCCCCCTTGACCTCAACATCTTTTATAATACCGTTTTCGACCTCCACCCGCATGAGCTGGGAGCAGACGCCGCGGGGCCTGAAAGTGTGTATCATTTCAAAATCCTCCGTTCAAAAAAAGATCCGGTTGTTATGTCTATCGCGCGGAAACTTTGTTACATCCGCTGGAATGGGCATTATAGCACAGCTTGTCGTTACATGCAAGAGGGGGCATTTTTGCGGCGTGCGGAGCATAGCCTTGCCTGAGGAGGTGAGGCCATGGGCCGCATAAAGAAGCTGGCGGCGGCCGGGGTGCTGCTGCTGGGCGTCCGGGCGCTGATGACGGCGGGTATGGGCGAGGCCCTGGCCGCCCGGCTGGGCGGGCGCATGGTCACTGCCAGCCTGAAGCTGGAGCTGGGGCCGCGCGAGTCTGAGGCGGCCGACGTCCTTCCGAGCGGGGATACGGACGTGTACATCAGCGCCACGGCCCTGCCCCTCTCCACCGAGGCGCCCGAGCCGGTACAGGAGGAGGGCGGCGAGGCTGCGGAGGAGGCGGAAGAGGCGGAGGGCGCCGGCGACATAGTGGAGACGACCATCTACGGCGGACTTTCCATCAAGAATTCCACGAGCTATGACATCGACGTCGGCGAGCTGGTGCGGCTCGGCCCCACGCAGACGCTGCCGAGCGAGGGGCCGCAGGTCCTGATCGTCCACACGCACGGCAGCGAGGCCTATACGCCAGACCGCTACAATCAGTACGAGGCCTCGGACAGTTACCGCACCGAGGACAAGGACTACAATGTCATCCGCGTGGGAGATGAGCTGGCCTCGGCGCTGGAGGCCCAGGGCCTGTCGGTGCTGCACGACCGGGAGATCTACGACTACCCGAGCTATACCGGCTCATACAACCGCTCGGGCGCGGCGGTGGAGGCGTATCTTGAGCAGTACCCGGACATAGCCGTGGTCATAGACCTGCACCGGGACGCGCTGGGCGACGGGGATGTGGTGTACAAGACCATGGCGGAACTGGACGGGCAGGCCTCGTCCCAGCTGATGATGCTTGTGGGCACGGGCGAGAGCGGGCTGTACCATCCGGAGTGGGAGCAGAACCTGCGGCTCGCGCTCTATCTGCAGCAGGCGGTGAATGCGAAGTTCCCGACCCTGGCGCGGCCCGTGGCCGTGACGCAGGAGCGCTACAACCAGCATCTGACGACGGGCTCGATGATCCTGGAGGTGGGCTCGAGCGGGAACACCCTGCAGGAGGCGCTGGCGGCGGTGAGGCTGTATGCCGAGGCCGTGGGCCCTGCGCTTTTGAAACTTGTGGCGGAAAACTGAATATTTGCCTCCCGGCGCGTCAAGAATCTTTTCAGAACGTACCGGGAGGTGTATTATAATGAAGGTATCGGATATAATGTCGGGCCGGGTGGTGACGATAAGCCAGCACGAGCCTGTAATAGCGGCGGCGCGGCTGCTCAAGCGCATGAACCTGGGCGCGCTGCCCGTGACGGATGACAAGGGCAGGCTGAAGGGCATGCTGACTGACCGGGACATCGTCCTGCGCTGCGTTGCGGCGGGCGCCGACCCCAAGACGCTGGAGATAAGGGAGATCATGTCCCGGGGCATAGTCACGGCCTCGCCGGGGATAGATGTCTCGGAGGCGGCGCGGCTCATGCGCACGGACCAGGTACGCCGGCTGCCGGTGGTGGAGGGCGGAAAGCTCGTGGGCATGCTGTCGATAGCGGACATGGCCCGCCGCTGCGACATGGAGGCCGCGGCGGCGCTGGCGGATATCTCCTCAAACCTCCGCCGCGCTGCCCCGCCTGAAAAAAAGTAAAAATAAATTGAAAAAGGGTCTTTACAAATCGGACGAAGCGTGCTATTATCATTTCGGTAATAAGAATCATTATCGTTTTAGGAGGCGACGATGGAAGCACGCAAGTACAGCAAAAAGCGGGAAGCCATATTGGAGGCTCTGCGGAACACCAGGGAGCATCCTAGCGCGGAGATGCTGTACGCCGGGCTAAAGCCGGAGTATCCTGACCTGAGCCTCGGCACGGTGTACCGGAACCTTGCGATGTTCGTGAGGGACGGGGACGCGGTGAGCGTAGGCACGGTCGCGGGGCAGGAGCGCTATGATGCGGACACAAAGCCGCACGCGCATTTCATCTGTTCGTGCTGCGGCAGCGTACTGGACGTGTGCACCCCCTGCCTGAGCGGCCTGGACAAAGCTGTGGAGAGCGAGACGGGCGGCGAGGTCATAGGCCATTCCCTGAGTTTTTCCGGCATTTGTTCGGACTGCCTGAAAAGTCAAAAAACGGCCGTATAAGCCGTTTTACATACAACAAACCAACGAAAAGATAAATTATTAGGAGGAAGAAAGTCATGGCAAAGTGGATCTGCAGCGTATGTGGTTATGTGCACGAGGGCGACACCCCTCCCGAGAAGTGCCCGCAGTGCAAGGCTCCGGCCGAGAAGTTCAAGAAGCAGGAAGAGGGCAAGAAGTCCTGGGCGGCCGAGCATGTTGTCGGCGTGGCGAAGGGCTCTCCCGATGAGATAATCGCCGGTCTGAGGATGAATTTCGAAGGCGAGTGCACCGAGGTCGGCATGTATCTGGCGATGGCGCGCGTGGCGCACCGTGAGGGTTATCCCGAGATCGGCCTGTACTGGGAGAAGGCGGCCTGGGAAGAGGCCGAGCATGCGGCGAAGTTTGCCGAGCTCCTGGGCGAGGTCGTGACCGACAGCACCAAGAAGAACCTCGAGATGCGTGTTGAGGCCGAGAACGGCGCGACGGCGGGCAAGTTTGAGCTGGCGAAGCTGGCCAAGCAGCTGAACCTCGACGCCATTCACGACACCGTGCACGAGATGGCCCGCGATGAGGCCCGTCACGGCAAGGCCTTCGAGGGTCTGCTGGCGCGTTACTTTGGCTGAGTTGTTTTTGCAATAAAGTAAAAGAAAAGGAGCGAGAAGAATGGATAAGTACGTCTGCGTATGCGGCTACGAGTATGACCCCGCCGTCGGCGATCCCGACAACGGCGTAGCGCCCGGCACCGCCTGGGAAGATGTGCCTGCCGATTGGGTCTGCCCGGTCTGCGGGATGGGCAAGGACGCCTTCGAGAAGGCCTGAAAAAAATAGGAGAAGCGGAGTGCCGCGGCAGCGGCACTCCTTGCCGCATGTACTGGACGCACGGCTGAGTCTTCAAAAAAGACAGGAGGTGCAACATGGCTCCATATCGCCGTGTGCGGGAGCTGCGCGTCAGCAGGGACCTGACGCAGAAAGAGATTGCGGCAAAGCTTGGCATGCCGCAGCCGCAGTATTGCCGCTACGAGCAGGGCCGTCACGAGCTTCCGCTGGAGATGCTGATCTCGCTGGCGAGGCTCTACGGGACATCAACAGACTACATACTTGAGCTCACGGACAACCCTGAACCCTACAAGTAAAGCTGAGGCTGAAAGCCCCGGGCCGAAAGGCCCGGGGCTCTCTCAAACTATGGGCTTGTCCGAGAGGTAAGCGCTGAGGGCGTAGCCGTACTGCTCGCCGCAGCGGACGAGGCTGAAATCGCCCAGTTCGTCGAGCAGGATGAGCCTGGCCCCTCTCGTCGCCTCGGCCAGGACGGGCGCCGAGACGTCCGGTGCCGAGCGCAGGCTTATGAACTCTACGCAGTCGGCGAAGACGGCCTCAGGCTCGCCGAGCGCCTCGCAGACGGGGTAGTCCACGCAGTCGGTGTAGTGCCACCACTCGTAGTAGTAGCCGGAAAAGCCGGCGGCCTCCATCGCCGCCTCGAGCAGGCGGGCGTTTGCGGCGGCGGCCGGGCCCAGGTCGGAATAGTCCCTGTCGGCCAGGGCGGAGAAGTCGTCAAAGCCGCTGGGCATCTCCACCGGCTCGCCCTCGAGCGTTACTAGCGTGAGGTCCAGGGTGTTGCCGCGGCAGTGGTTCGTGACGCCGCCGAAGGGGTCAGATACATAGGCCGGATCAGGGCAGGCGCGCCAGAGTGCGAACTGAGCCGCCACCGGCCGCCAGCCGTCCCAGATGAGCAGG
Source organism: uncultured Oscillospiraceae bacterium (assembly GCA_944387285.1). Lineage (GTDB taxonomy): Bacteria > Bacillota > Clostridia > Oscillospirales > Oscillospiraceae > Scatomorpha. The sequence continues at coordinate 23,491 of CALXEH010000029.1, forward strand.
GAAAGCCCCTCATCCTCGAGCCTGGCCTGTACCCCGGCGAGCTTTTCCGCCGTACCGCGCCTCAGATATACCTCGGCGCTGTCGTAGACGGCCTCGCCCGTAAAGTTGTCAGCCGACGCATAGCGCACGTCGGTGTATATGCCTGGTATGAGCTCCTCCACGGGCACCATGTCCTCCGGCAGCGGCTCGGGCGTGACGTCGGGCGTCGGCTCAGGCGCCGCCGTGGGGCTTGGCGCGGGCGCCTCCGACGGGATAGGGCCCTCGCCGCAGGCGGACAGCAGCAGGAGGATAGCCGCCGCGAGGGCGGCCGCCGTCCTTCTTCTCATGGCGCGCCTTCGTCAGGCCCGCTCCGCCGCCTCGACGGTGTGCAGGGCGAGGATGGCGGAGGTGATCCTGCCTATGCCGCCGGGCACGGGCGTGACTGCGGCGGCGAGCTGCTGCGCGGCCTCGAAGTCCGCGTCCCCGCGCAGGCCCTCCGGGGTCACGTTGGTGCCGACGTCGATGACGACCTGGCCCGGCGCGAAGCAGTCCGCGCCTATGAGCCCCGCGCGGCCGACGGCGCAGACGACGATGTCCGAGGCGCGGCAGATTTCCGCGAGGCCGCGGGTCTTCGAGTGGCAGAGCGTCACGGTGGCGTCCCTGGCGCCGAGCAGCATCGTGAGCGGCTTGCCCACGACGAGGCTGCGGCCGATGACCCCCGCGCGGCTGCCCGAGAGCGGCACGGCGTAGTAGTCGAGCAGCTCCATGACCGCCCGGGCCGTGCAGGGCGCAAAGCCCTCGCTGCCGCCGGTGAATACGCTGGCCAGTGAGGCGGGGCAGATGCCGTCCACGTCCTTGGCGGGCGAGAGCTCCCGGCAGGCGGCGCGCTCGGTCTCCGCGTCCGGCATGGGCCGGAGCAGCAGCGCCCCGTGCACACCGGGCTCGGAGTTGATGCTCCGCACCGCGTGGAGCACGGCCTCGCGCGGCGAGTTTTCCGGCAGCACCACGCTGAAGGTCTCGACCCCGGCGGCGGCGCAGGCCTTTTTGGCCGCGCGCTCGTAGGACTGGCCTGCCTCCTGCTCGCCGACCCGGAGTATGACCAGCGTCGGGACTATGCCGCGCTCGCGCAGCTTCCTGACACGCACTGAGAGCCCGGAGGTCAGGGCCTCCGCCACGGGCGCGCCCTTGAGCAGCTTAGCCATCAGCCTATCCTCTCTTCCACCGCCTTGAGCCCGGCGTCGATGACGGGCCCGTACTGTTCAAACACCAGCTCGCACTCGCGCCGGAGCGTCATGGCGAAGACCTCGTCCGACATGCCCGAGGCGTTGATGAGTATGTTCAGCCGCGCCGAGCGCATGGCCGCCCGGCAGAGCTCCAGGCCCACGCCCACGTCGGATATCGCCCCGCGCACGCCGATGTCCGCGAGCCGCCTGAGCGTTTCCGCCGTCTGCGCGGCGGTGTACATGAGCTCCGTGGGTATGAAGCAGGCCACGCGCAGGGCCGAATCCATGTGCGCCGCGCGCTCAGGGTCGTCCCGGGGCAGGGAGAGGTACTTCTTGAGCGGCTCGAAGGCCTTGGCGTCCTCGTCGGCGAGGCGGAGCATGTATTTTCTCGTGAGCTCCAGCTTGGCGAGCGCCTCGTTTATCTCGTCCTCATGCTCTGCGGTGCTCTTTTTCCCGGCGCTCAGGCTGCAGACCATCGCGCCCAGGGCGGCGCCGAGCGCCCCTGCGAGCGCCCCGGCCCCGCCGCCTCCCGGTACGGCCTCCTTGGAGGCCAGGGCGGCGGTGAATTTTTCAAGGCTCATGTCAGCGAATTTTTCCATTTACACAGCTCCGTTCAGAATTCAAGTCGTTTCGGGCGCAGATGAGGCCCATGTATATCCAGGCGATGGGTGCCGTGAGGCAGAGGCCCAGCCCGAAAAGGCTCTGTATGAGATAGCAGACCAGGCCCGCGCCGAGCGCCGGGCAGGCCCCGCGCAGCCAGCGCCGCAGCGCCGTGAATACCAGCGCGGCATAGGCCGCAAAGCCCAGTACGCCGAGGTTCACAAGATAACCCAGCGGCTCGCAGTGCGCGTTGTCGGCGTGGGTGGCGAGGGTCGCGCCCGTCTCCTCGACATAGCGCGTGAAGTCCAGGCCCGAGCGCAGGCCGAAGGTGTCCGGCCCGCCGCCGAAGACGGGCCTCTCGGCAAAGAGCCTGAGCGCCTCGCGCCAGATCGCCACGCGGCTCGAGCCGAAGCTGTCCTGGGCCCTGCCGTGCAGCAGCTCGGAGAGCTCCCAAAGCGTGCCCGAGGCCGGCGGCGCAAAATATATGGCGCCCAGGGCCAGCAGGCCCAGCCCGGCAAACGTGCCCAGCAGCGCCAGCGCCGCGCGCCGCCGCCCGGTATAGTTAACATAATACGGAATAGTCACCAGCGCGCAGCCCAGGCAGCCCACGAGGCCGGACTGGGCCTTGATGACGATGAGGATGGCGAGGCAGGCCGCCGCGGGCAGCAGCAGGAGCACACGGCGCAGGGGCCTTGAACTCAGCGCCGAGACGGCGAGCAGGGGTATGGCGAGGCAGAAATAGGCCGCGAGCACGTTCGTATTGCCCATTGTGCCCAAAAACTCGCCGGAATAGCGCGTGCCCGCGTCGTAGAAGTCCAGGCCCTCGGGAAAGAGCCCGAGCACGTTCACGCGGCAGAGCTGGAGTATGCACACCAGGGCGCAGAGCCCGGCGGCGAGGGCGGTGAGGTTAACATAACGTTCAAGGAACCTGCCCCAGCGCGAGACGCCGAGGGCGATGCCGCCGTAGAGCAGCAGGGTGAGCAGCCCGTCATAGCGGTTCGAGCCGAGCAGGCAGAAGCGGAAGCAGCCGGAGAGCGCGGCGGAGAGGCAGGCGGCGGCCATGAAGCCCAGGGCGCAGAGCCGGAAGGCGTCGGGCCTCGAGGGCCTGCAGCGGTAAAAAAGGGCGCAGCAGAGGAGCGCCGCGAGCCAGATGCCGGTCACGACGGCGAAAAAGAGGAATTTCGGCCTTGTGATGCTGCCGTAGCCGTCGAGACCCGTCCAGAGCGGATAGAGCAGCATGAGGCAGATGTACTTGTCGGTGAGCCAGCGAGCTTTCGTTTCCATGCGGACATTTTACCACAAGCGCCCCTTGTGCGCAACGGCGCTTTGGTTTAATATAGCCTTGAGGTGATGGCATGTATTTCGACACTCACGCGCACTATGACAGCGAGCATTTTGGTGCCGACAGGCACGCGCTTCTGGCCTCCATGCCGGAGCAGGGCGTGGACTATATAATAGACCCGGGCTGCGACGGGGCCTCGAGCCTAGCGGCGCTGGAGCTTGCGGAGCGCTATCCCTTCGTCTACGCCGCCGTGGGCTGGCAGCCGGAGGAGTGGGAGAGCTGGACTTTTGAGAGCGAGGCGCTGCTGCGCAGGCTGGCGGCCCATCCGAAGTGCGTGGCGATAGGCGAGATAGGGCTCGACTACTACTGGGACAAGGAGCACAAGGAGCAGCAGTACGAGATGTTCGTGACCCAGCTGGAGCTGGCGCTGGAGCTTGGCAAGCCGGTGGTGATACACGACCGCGAGGCGCACGAGGACTGTCTGAAGATAACGGGCCGCTATCCGCAGCTGCGCGGGGTGTTCCACTGCTTTTCCGGCAGCCTGGAGATGGCGAAGCAGCTGGTGGCCCGGGGCTGGCACCTGGGCTTTGACGGGCCAATAACCTACAAGAACGCCCGCAAGGCGCTGGAGGTGCTGGAGTGGTGCCCACTGGAGCGCATCCTGGTGGAGACGGACAGCCCCTATCTCACGCCCGTGCCCTTCCGGGGCAAGCGGAACGACTCGGGCAAGCTCAGGTACATCGTGGAGAAGATAGCGCAGATAAAGGGCCTGAGCCCGGAAGAGACAGCCGCAGCCACGAGCCGGAACGCCCGCAGCCTGTTCGGCATATAAAGAAAGATAAGCCGCCCCGAATGGGGCGGCTTATGCCGTTTGCGTGTTGTGATTCAGGCCTTGAAGCAGCCCTGGAATGCGGTCTCGGCGGCGGTCTTCTCCTCGTCGGAGAGGATGGCGTACATGACGTAATTGCCCTCCGTCCAGAGCTTTGCGCCCTGCAGCTTCGGGAACTCCTCAGGCAGGTACTCGGGCATCCAGCTGTCCAGCCGGAACTGCAGATAGGCCTCGACAGCGGACTTGAGCTCAGCCGTCTGCGCCTCGTCCGCGCCCTTGAAGATGCCGAACTCGTCTATCGAGGTGCCGACGTTGGTTGACATAACATAGCAGTCCGCGTACTGTTCCTCGCTGAGCTTGAAGACGTTCTTCAGGTAGTTGGCGTCGAACTCGACCATCCCGTCGGTGGGGACGGCGGCCTCGACTGCGGCCACGACCTCGCTCATCTCGGGCTCAGCCGCCGTCTGGCTGCCGCAGGCGCTCAAAATGAGGCACAGTATGAGCGCCAGCGCCGTCACAAATGCGGTTTTTCTCATTGAACTCACCTCGTCACTGGTATGCGTGCGTGCGCAGGTACTGCAGCACGGCGTTGAAGCCGTCGGCGTTCAGGTGGATGCCGTCGCCGTTGCCGTAGCTCTCGTTCAGGCTGCCGTCCTCGAGCTTGAGCACGCTCGCACTGTCCGTGAATTTGCAGCCCGTGGCCTCGGCCACCTCGAGTATCCAGCCGTTCGCGCGCGGGATGTTTTCGTTGTTGATGGACGCTATGTGCTCATAGTCGTTCTCGACGGGGTAGATGGAGTTGCAGATTATCTTGGTGTTCGGGCTGGCGGCCTGGATGCTCTGCACCAGGGCGGTGTAGTCCTGCTTGAACCAGTCCTCGTCCATCTCCGCCACGCCGTTCGCGCCGAGGGTGATGACCAGATACTCCGGCTGCTTGCGCGTCACGGCGTCAACTATGCTGATCTCCTCGCCGGTCTCGGGGAAGACGATGGTCGCCGTCGCGTAGTTGTAGAGTGTCAGCGTACCGTTCGCGGGCGTCCAGACCTGGGTCGTGTTCTTGCCGCCGGTGAGGACTTCATAGGCCTTGAGGCCGTAGGTCGTGCTGTCGCCGAGGAAGGTGAGCTTGTCGATGTACTCCTGCCCGGCATCCTCGGTCTCGCCGAGAACAGCGGAGCTGACGGGCGCGTCGGTCGCCGGGGCATCCCCGCCCTCGCCGCTGCCGTCGTCAGGCGAGCTGGTCTGGACATCGTCGCCGGAGCCGCTGCCGCCGTCGTCAGTCGGCGCGTCGGAGGCTGCGGGCGGCTCGGTCGTTATGGGCACGCCGCCGTCCCTCGCCCCGCAGGAGGCGAAGATGAGCGCGCAGAACACCAGCAGCAGGCAGGCGGCGATAGCCAGCGCCCAGACGAAAAACATCGAGTTTTTTGCGTTTCTTTTCATAGATCTACCTCAGAGTCTAACTTTGCGCAATGCGTACGGGGCTTTGACGAGCCCTCCGCCGGAAAGTTTCCCGGGAAAACCGGGGCAGGCCTTAAGTATTCTGAACGAAATCTTAAAAGGGCCGCCGTCTCGAACGGCGGCCCTTGTCGCTTTGAGCTGTGAGTTATTCCTCGGCGTTGGCCTTGGCTTCGTCGATGATCTTCTGCTGCACGGCGGCGGGCGCCTCGCTGTAGCGGGAGAACTCGAGGGTGAAGCTGCCCCTGCCCTGGGTCATGGAGCGCAGGTCGATGGCGTAGCTGGACATCTCGGCCATGGGCACCTCGGCCTCGACGGTCTGCATGCCGCCCTCGGCGTTCATGCCCATGACGGTGCCGCGGCGCTTGGAGCTGATATCGCTCATGATATCGCCCATGTTGGCGTCGGGGATGGTGACCTTGAGCAGGCCGATGGGCTCGAGGATGACGGGGCTGGCGTTGACGAGCTCCTTGTAGGCGAGGCCGGCCGCGGTCTTGAAGGCCATTTCGGAGGAGTCAACGGGGTGGTAGGAGCCGTCGTAGAGGGTGGCCTTGAGGAAGACCATCGGGTAGCCGGCGAGCACGCCCTTGGTGCAGCACTCGCGCAGGCCCTTTTCGACGGCGGGGAAGAAGTTCTTCGGCACGCTGCCGCCGAAGACGTTCTCGGCGAAGATCATATCTTCCTGCTCGTCCTGGGGCTCGAACTCTATCCAGACGTCGCCGAACTGGCCGTGGCCGCCGGACTGCTTCTTGTGCCTGCCGTGGGCCTTGAGGGGCTTGCGGATCTTCTCGCGGTAGGGCACCCTGGCCGGGGAAAGCTCGACCTCGACGCCGAACTTGTTCTTGAGCTTGGAGCAGAGGACGTCCAGGTGGATGTCGCCGGCGCCGGCGATGACCATCTGCTTGGTCTCCGCGTTGTTGGTGATGGTGAAGGAGCGGTCCTCCTCGCCGAGCCTCGCGAGGCCCTGGGCGACCTTGTCCTCCTGGCCCTTGGTCTTCGGGGCGATGGCCATGGAGTAGCAGGGGACGGCGTACTCGATGCCGGGCAGGGCCTCAACGGCCTTGCCGTCGCAGAGGGTGTCGCCGGTCTTGGTGTCGGAGAGCTTGGAGACGGCGCCGATGTCGC
>CALXEH010000030.1 GCA_944387285.1 uncultured Oscillospiraceae bacterium
GACGAGGCCCTGCGCCTCATCCGCCAGGCCGCCAAGGCCGAGGACCCCGAGGCTGTAGTGCTCGGCGAGGTCTGGGAGGACGCGGTCATCAAGTCCAGCTACGGCACCCGGCGCAAATACGCCCTGGGCGAGTCGCTCGACACCGTCATGAACTACCCCTTCCGCACGGCGCTCATCGACTTCCTCTGCTTCCGCACGGACGCGAGGGCGCTGGCCTCCTTCCTGCTGGCGCAGCGGCTTAACTACCCCGAGCCCATGTACTGGTCGCTCATGAACCTCATCTCCTCGCACGACGTGGAGAGGGCCAGGACGGCCCTGGCCACGCGCCTGGACGCCAGGACGCTCAGCCGCGAGCAGCAGGCCGGCTTCATCGTCGGCGACGCCCAGGACATCCGCGGCGCGTCCATGCAGAGGCTGGCGGCGGCAGTGCAGTTCGTCATCCCCGGCGTGCCCAGCGTCTACTACGGCGACGAGACCGGCATGGGCGGCATGCTCGACCCCTTCGACCGCGCGCCCTTTACCATGGGCGCCAGGCCGCTGACCGACTGGTACACCTGCCTCGGCAGCCTGCGCAACGAGCATGACGCGCTCTCCACCGGCGCCGCCGCCTTCTCTGCCCCGGACCCGGACGTGCTCTGCGTGCTCCGCTGCGTCACGGACGGCAGGGACGTCTTCGGGCTGCCGGCCGACAACGGCGTCTTCCTCGCCGTCGTGAACCGCTCCGACTGGGACAAGCAGCTCGTCGCCGACATCTGGCTCGACAACGCCGGGCTCACGACAAGGCAGCTCGAGGGCCTCAAGGGCCTCGGCCTCACGAGGGCGCGCTGTCAGCTCAGCGGCCAGGAATTCCCCATCGCGGACGGCCTTATAAAGCTCAACATACCGGCGGAATCCGCCCTCATCTTCGAGTTGAGCTGAGGCTTTCCGGCAAATCTGTCAAATCCAAGCGGGCGGAGCCTCTCTGCCCGCTTATATAATGGTGAAACGCTTATGAAACAGGAACGCAGCTTCCCCTCCGTCACAGTGACGAGAAAGGCCGAAAACTCCGCGAGAGCCGGCCACCCCTGGATATACAGGGAGGAATTCACCCAGGTCAGCGGCGAGCCCAGGCAGGGCTCCATATGCGACGTCTTCTCGCAGAAGGGCGCCTGGCTGGGCGCTGGCTTCTACAGCGAGACGAGCAAGATCGGCCTGCGCATCCTCTCGGACAACGCCAACGAGAGCTTCTCCGACGCCTTCTTCGAGCGGAGAGTCAAATACGCCCTCGAATACCGCCGCGCCGTCATGGACAGCCTCGGCTGCTGCCGGCTCATCTTCGGCGAGGCTGACGGGCTGCCGGGCCTCACCGTGGACAAGTTCTCGGACATCCTCGTCGCGCAGTCGCTCTGCCACGGCACCGACAAGGTGAAGGGCGTCATCTACCGCGCGCTCGCAGAGCAGCTGGCAGCCATGGGCGAGCGCGTCTCCGGCGTCTATGAACGCAACGAGGCCGCGCTGCGCGAGCTCGAGGGCCTGCCGAAATACAAGGGCTGGTTCGAGGGCCTGCCCCACCCCGACAGCACCGTCACCGAGATCTGCGAAAACGGGGTGCGCTACGAGGTGGACTTTGAAAACGGGCAGAAGACCGGCTTCTTCCTCGACCAGAAATACAACCGCCGGGCCATAGCCAGGCTCGCAAAGGGCCGCCGCGTGCTCGACTGCTTCACGCACACGGGCTCCTTCGCCCTCAACTGCGCCCTCGGCGGCGCCGAGCACGTCACGGCCGTGGACGTCTCCGAGTCCGCCGTCGCGATGGCGCGCAAAAACGCCGCGCTCAACGGCCTCGAGGACAGGATGGACTTTCTCGCCGAGGATGTCTTCGAGCTGCTGCCCCGGCTGGGCGAGGAGCACGCCGGCTACGACCTCGTCATCCTCGACCCGCCCGCCTTCACCAAGAGCCGGAAGACCATCCGCTCCGCCGAGCGCGGCTACAGGGAGATAAACTACCGCGCCATGCGCCTGCTGCCCCGCGGCGGCTACCTCGCCACCTGCTCCTGCTCGCACTTCATGGAGCCGGAGAATTTTGAATATATGCTGAAAAACGCCGCAAAAGATGCAAACGTCAGGCTGCGTGAAGTCGAAGTCCGCAAGCAGGCGCCCGACCACCCTATACTCTGGAACGTGCCCGAGACCGCCTATCTCAAGTTTTATATCTTCCAGATTGTGTGACTTTTTGTGCAATGCCCACAAAAAGCGCCCCGAATATCCCTCCGGCCCCTGAAATACGCCGAAACTGAAAAAGACTGTTGCATATTTATTCATTCGGGTATATACTTAGCGCATATTAAGGCGGAAGCAAATGAATATGGAGGCGTCATTATGAATAAATCGGACATCAAGAAAGTCGTGCTGGCCTACTCCGGCGGCCTGGATACTTCGGTCATCATCCCCTGGCTGAAGGAGAACTACAACAACTGCGAAGTCATTGCCGTGTCGGGCAACGTCGGCCAGGCCGACGAGCTGGACGGGCTCGAGGAAAAGGCCATAAAGACCGGCGCCTCCAAGCTCTATGTCGAGGATCTGACGGACGAGTTCGTGGACGATTTCATCATCCCCGCGGTGAAGGCCGGGGCCATGTATGAGGACTACATGCTGGGCACCTCGCTGGCGAGGCCGGTCATAGCCAAGAGGCTGGCCGAGATAGCCATCGCCGAGGGCGCGGACGCCATCTGCCACGGCTGCACGGGCAAGGGCAACGACCAGGTGAGGTTTGAGCTGACGCTCAAGCATTTCGTGCCCGACATGCCGGTCATCGCCCCTTGGAGGGAGTGGAACATCAAGTCCAGGGAAGAGGAGATCGCCTACGCCGAGGCGCACAACGTGCCGCTGAAGATAAACAGGGAGACGAACTACTCCAAGGACAAGAACCTCTGGCACCTCTCGCACGAGGGCCTGGATCTCGAGGACGCGGGCAACGAGCCGCAGTACCAGAAGAAGGGCTTCCTCGAGATGGGCGTCTCGCCCATCGACGCGCCGGACGTGCCGACCTACATCACGCTTGACTTTGAGGCGGGCGTGCCCGTGGCCCTCGACGGCGTGAAGATGAGCGCGAAGGACATCATCCTCAAGCTCAACGAGCTGGGCGGCGCCAACGGCATCGGCCTGCTGGACATCGTGGAGAACAGGCTCGTCGGCATGAAGTGCAGGGGCGTTTACGAGACGCCGGGCGGCACCATCCTCTACGCGGCGCACAACTACCTCGAGACGCTCTGCCTCGACAAGCTCACCATGCACAAGAAGCAGGAGCTCGCCATCACCTTTGCGGAGCTGGTCTACGACGGCCAGTGGTACACGCCGCTTAGGGAAGCGCTCTCCGCCTTCGTGGACAAGACCCAGGAGCACGTCACCGGCAAGGTGAAGCTGGGCCTGTACAAGGGCAACGTCATAAAGGCCGGCGCCTGGAGCGACTGGAGCCTCTACAGCGAGGAGATCGCCACCTTCGGCGAGGATCACGTCTACAACCAGGAGGACTCCAAGGGCTTCATAAATCTCTTCGGCCTGCCGATAAAAGTCCAGGCACAGGTTGACGCGAAGAACGCCAAGAAGTAAAATAGGATAGTTTGGCTTACTCTGAAGGGCGGGGTCATACTCCGCCCTTCTCGGAATATGGGGGAAATCAGTATGGAAAAGCTCTGGGCAGGCAGGGCGCACGGCGCTCTGGACAAGGCTGCGGACGATTTCAACTCGTCCATCTCGGTGGACAGCAGGATGTACCGCCAGGACATCCGCGGCAGCATGGCCCACGCGGCCTCGCTGGTGAAGACGGGCATATTGTCCGGCGCCGAGGGAGCCAAGATCATAGAGGGCCTTGGCGGCATACTCAGGGATATAGACGAGGGGAAGCTGGAGATAGACCCGGCGGCGGAGGATATCCACAGCTTTGTGGAAGCCGTCCTGACCGAGAGGCTGGGCGACACTGGCCGGAAGCTCCACACGGCGCGCAGCCGCAACGACCAGGTCGCGCTCGACACGCGGCTCTACCTGCGCGACCGCACGGCGGACACCATTGAGCTCATCGTGAAGCTCATAGACGCCCTCTGCGTCCAGGCGGAGCGGAACACCGACGCGGTCATGCCCGGCTACACGCATCTGCAGCGGGCCCAGCCCATCACCTTCGCCCACCAGCTGCTGGCCTACGGCATGATGCTCTCGCGCGACCTCGGCAGGCTCTCCGACGCCGCGCGGCGCATGAACTATTCCCCGCTCGGCGCCTGCGCCCTGGCGGGCACGACCCACCACATAGACCGCATGATGTCGGCGGCCGAGCTGGGCTTCGACGGCATCTGCCTCAACAGCCTCGACGCCGTCTCCGACCGCGACTTCTGCGTGGAGCTCACCTCCGCCCTGGCCATCACCATGATGCACCTGTCCAGGCTCGCTGAAGAGCTCATACTTTGGACGAGCTGGGAGTTCCACTTTGTCGAGCTCTCGGACGCCTACACCACGGGCTCTTCCATCATGCCGCAGAAGAAGAACTCCGACATGGCCGAGCTCGTGCGCGGCAAGACGGGCAGGGTCTACGGCGACCTCATCACCCTGCTGACCATGCTCAAGGGCCTGCCCCTGGCCTACAACAAGGACATGCAGGAGGACAAGGAGGCCGTCTTCGACGCCTTTGACACCGTGAACGCCTGCCTCGGGGTCTTCGCGCCCATGATAGAGACGATGACGGTGAAGAAAGAGAACATGCTAGCCGCGGCCAAGGGCGGCTTCATAAACGCCACCGACCTGGCCGACTGGCTGGCCAAGCGCGGCGTGCCCTTCCGCACGGCCTACAGGCTCACGGGCGAGATCGTGGCCTGGTGCATCGAAAACGGCAAGACCCTCGAGGACATGAGCCTCGAGGAATACAAGAACTTTTCCGAGGTCTTTGACGAGGGCCTCTATGAGGACATCTCCATCGCGGCCTGCGTGGAGAAGCGCACCTCCGCCGGCGGCGCCTCGCCGGTCAATATCCAGGCGCAGCTCGATTACTTGAAGCAGGTGACGTCATGACCAGAGTATTTATAGACGGCAGCGCCGGTACGGCCGGCCTGCGCATCAGAGAGCGGCTCGAGGGCCGGCCCGAGCTTGATATAATCACCCTCGCCGGCGAGGCCCGCAAAGACCCCGGGGCGAGGCGCGAGGCGCTCAACTCCTGCGAGCTGGCGGTGCTCTGCCTGCCCGACGCGGCCAGCCGCGAGTCCGTGGCGATGATAGAAAACCCGGCGGTGCGCGTGGTCGATACCTCCACGGCGCACAGGGTCGCGCCCGGCTGGGCCTACGGCTTCCCCGAGCTGTCCGCAGAGCGGCGCGAGGCGATAATAACGGGCAAACGTGTGGCCTCGCCCGGCTGCCACGCCGGCGGCTTCATCGTGCTGGTGCAGCCGCTCATCGAGGCCGGGCTGCTCCCGGCCTCGGCCAAGCTCTGCTGCCACTCGCTCACCGGCTACTCCGGCGGCGGCAAGGGCATGATCGCCGACTACGAGGCCCCGGACAGGGCCGTGAAGTTCGACTCCGCCCGGCCCTACGGCCTTTCACAGGTACACAAGCACCTGCCCGAGATGGTCGGCATAACGGGCCTGGAGTCCGAGCCCGTCTTCTGCCCCATCGTCGCGGATTTCTACTGCGGCATGGTCGTCACGGTGCCGCTCTTCCGCGAGCAGCTCAACGCCGGATACGGCATCGAGGACGTGAAGGCCTGCTACGCTGCCAAGTTCCAGGGCCCCATTGTGAGCTACACCGAGGCCATGGACGAGGGCGGCTTCATCGACTCGAACGCCCTCGCGGGCAAGGACACGATGCAGGTCGCGGTCTTCGGCAATGAGGAGCGGATGCTGCTCGTCTCGCGCTTCGACAACCTCGGCAAGGGCGCCTCGGGCGCCGCCGTGCAGTGCATAAACCTGATGCTCGGCATGGACGAGACGACGGGCCTCGCGCTCTGAGAAAGGGGAAACTTCCAGATGTCTGACATAAAGCTCATAGAAGGCGGCGTCTGCGCCGCCGCCGGCTTCACCGGGGCCGGCATACACTGCGGCATACGCAAGAGCCGCACGAAGCGCGACCTCGCGCTCATACTCAGCAGCGTGCCCGCCTCCGCCGCGGCGGTCTACACGACGAACCTCGTCAAGGGCGCGCCGCTCGACGTGACCAAAAAGCACCTCGAAAACGGCGTCGCCAGGGCGGTCATCTGCAACAGCGGCAACGCCAACACCTGCAACGCCGACGGCATCGAGATCGCTGAGACCACCTGCGAGCTGCTCGCCGCCGAGCTCGGCATCGCGCCGGAGGACGTCATCGTCGCCTCCACCGGCGTCATCGGCCAGCCTATGAGCATTGAGCCCTTCAAGGCCGGCATACCCGAGCTCTGCAGGGCGCTCGGCCCGAACAGCCGCGACGTCGCCGAGGCCATCATGACCACTGACACGAAGCTCAAGGAGGTCGCGGTAGAGTTCAGCGCCGGCGGCAAGGTGTGCCGCCTCGGCGGCATCGCCAAGGGCAGCGGCATGATCCACCCCAACATGGCCACCATGCTCGTCTTCCTCACCACCGACTGCGCCGTCTCGCCGGAGATGCTCCAAAAGGCCCTTTCCAGCGACGTGCAGGAGACCTTCAACATGATAAGCGTGGACGGGGACACCTCCACGAACGACATGGTCTCCATCATGGCAAACGGCCTGGCGGGCAACGCCGAGATATGCTCCGAGGGCGAGGACTTCGATAATTTCATGCGCGCGCTCAACACCGTGACGGTCTACCTCTGCCGTTGCATAGCCGGCGACGGCGAGGGCGCGAACAAGCTGCTCGAGTGCTCGGTGACCGGCGGCAAGGACAAGGCCGCCGCCAAGACCGTGGCGAGGGCCGTCATCTGCTCCTCGCTGCTCAAGGCCGCCATGTTCGGCGCCGACGCCAACTGGGGCAGGGTTCTCTGCGCCGTGGGCTACTCCGGCGCGGAGGTGGACATACACAAGGTCGGCGTGGCCTTCCGCTCGAAGGCCGGCACCGTCACCGTCTGCAAGGACGGCGCGGGCGTGCCCTTCTCCGAGGAGGAGGCCAAGGCCGTCCTCTCGGAGGGCGAGATCGACATCCTCGTCTCGCTCGGCGACGGCGAGGCCTCGGCCACGGCCTGGGGCTGCGACCTCACTTACGATTACGTCAAAATAAACGGAGACTACAGGACTTGAGGGAGAGGAAAAGCTATGGAGGGACTCATTTCTAAAAGCCAGAGGGCGCAGGTGCTGGTACAGGCCCTGCCCTACATCCAGCGGTATTGGAACCGCGTCGTCGTCATCAAATACGGCGGCCACGCCATGGAGAGCGAGGAGCTCAAGGCCCAGGTCATGGAGGACATCGTGCTGCTGCAGCTCGTGGGCGTCAAGGTCGTGCTGGTGCACGGCGGCGGGCCGGAGATCAATGACACGCTCGAGGCCATGCACGTCAAGACCGAATTCGTGAACGGCCTGCGCGTCACCGACGCCGAGACCGCCCAGGTGGTGCAGATGGTGCTCGCCGGCAAGGTCGGCAAGAGCCTCGTGAACCTCATCGAGACCACCGGCGGCAAGGCCATGGGCATCTGCGGCATCGACGGCCGCATGGTCGAGGCCAAGTCCAAGAGCGCCGCGCTCGGCTACGTCGGCGATATCGTGCACGTCAACGTCGAGCCCATCAAGGACCTGCTCGAAAAGGGCTACATCCCTGTCGTGTCCAGCCTTGGCTGCGACGACGAGGGCAATGTCTACAACATAAACGCCGACACCATGGCCGCTCACATCTCCGGCGCCATGGGCGCGGAGTGCCTCATCTCCATGACCGACGTGCCCGGCATCATGGAGGACCCGGACGTACCCTCCAGCCTGGTGCCCGTCGCCGACATAAACGACGCTGTGGAGCTTTTCCGCCGCGGCGTCATCAAAGGCGGCATGATACCCAAGGTCGAAAGCTGCATTGAGGCGCTGCTGTGCGGCGTGAAGAAGGTCTTCATCCTCGACGGGCGCATCCCGCACTCCATCCTGCTCGAGATGCTCACGGACGAGGGCAGCGGCACCATGATGGTAGGTGAAAAGAAATGAACGTAAAGGAACTTGACGGCAAATATGTGGCCGGGACCTACGCCAGGTTCCCGGTGGTGCTCAGCGAGGGCAAGGGCTCGCTCGTCCGGGACGAGGACGGAAAAGAGTACATCGACATGGGCAGCGGCATCGCCGTAAACGCCTTCGGCATCGCGGATGAGACCTGGGCCGCCGCCGTCTCCGCGCAGCTCGGCAAGCTCCAGCACTGCTCGAACCTCTACTTCTCCGAGCCCTGCGCGAAGCTCGCCGCGGCCCTCTGCGAGAGGACCGGTATGAAGAAGGTCTTCTTCGGCAACTCCGGCGCGGAGGCCAACGAGTGCGCGATAAAGGCCGCGCGCAAATACGCGGCCGATAAATACGGCCCGGAGCGGCACAAGATCGTCACGCTCACGAACAGCTTCCACGGCCGCACCATCGCGACCCTCACCGCCACGGGCCAGGACGAGATGCACAAGGACTTTAACCCGCTCCTGCCCGGCTTCCTCTACACGCCCGCGAACGACTGCAAGGCCCTCAAAGCGCTCGTCGCCGGGCACGACGACATCGCGGCCTTCATGTTCGAGCTCGTGCAGGGCGAGGGCGGCGTCATGCCGCTCGAGCAGGGCTTCGTGGACTGCATGGCCGAGCTCGCAAAGGAAAAGGACATCCTGCTCGTCTGCGACGAGGTGCAGACCGGCAACGGCCGCACCGGCAGCCTCTACGCCTGGATGCAGTACGGCTTTAAGCCCGACATCATGTCCACGGCCAAGGGCCTGGGCGGCGGCCTGCCCATAGGCGCCTGCCTCTTCGGCGAGAAGACCGAAAACACGCTCACGCCCGGCACGCACGGCTCCACCTTCGGCGGCAGCCCCGCCGTCTGCGCCGGCGCGCTCACGATCCTCGGCAGGATCGACGAGGCCCTGCTCGCCGACGTCAAGGCCAAGAGTGCGTACCTGTTCGAGGCCTTCAGCGGCAAGCCCGGCATCAAGGCCGTCTCCGGCCTCGGCCTCATGATAGGCCTCGAGACCGAAAAGTCCGCGGGCGAGGTCGTGGCCGAGTGCATGAAAAACGGCGTGCTCGTGCTCACCGCCCACGGCAGGGTCAGGCTCCTGCCCGCCCTCAATATTCCGATGGAGCTCGTTAAGAAGGCGGCCGAGGTCATAATCGCCGCCTGCGCCTGATGGGAGGTATTATCTGATGGATTTCAAGGGCAAGGATTTTCTCAAGCTGCTCGACTTCTCCACGGAGGACATAGTCGCCCTGCTCGACCTCGCCGCGGAACTCAAGGCCAAGAAGAAGGCCGGCATCCCGCACAAGCTCTGCGAGGGCAAGAGCGTCGCGCTCATCTTTGAAAAGACCAGCACCCGCACCCGCTGCTCCTTTGAGGTCGCGGCCTACGACCTCGGCATGCACCCCGTCTACCTCGACCCCTCAGGCTCGCAGATAGGCAAGAAGGAGTCCATCGCCGACACCGCCCGCGTGCTCTCGCGCATGTTCGACGGCATCGAGTACCGCGGCTTCGGCCAGTCTATCGTCGAGGAACTGGCCCAGTACGCCGACGTGCCTGTCTGGAACGGCCTCACGAACGAGTTCCACCCCACGCAGATCCTCGCCGACATGCTCACCATCCGCGAGCATTTCGGCAGCCTCAAGGGCATCAAGCTCGTCTACATGGGCGACGCGCGCTACAACATGGGCAACTCCCTCATGATAGGCTGCGCGAAGTTGGGCATGCACTTCGTGGCCTGCGCGCCGCTGGAGTTCTTCCCGGACGAGGCGCTCATAGACCAGGCGCAGGAGATAGCCGCCGAGACCGGCGCCATCCTCGAGTTCTGGACCGAGCCCGAGACCGCGCTGCGCGACGCCGACGTGGTCTACACCGACATCTGGGTCTCGATGGGCGAGCCGCCCGAGGCCTGGGCCGAGCGCATCGGCGCCATGCTGCCTTATCAGGTGAACGCAAAGGCCATGAGCTTCGCCAAGCCCACAGCGGTCTTCATGCACTGCCTGCCCTCCTTCCACGACCTCAAGACCACCATCGGCAAGCAGGTCGGCGAGCAGTACGGCCTCGACGCTCTCGAGGTCACGGACGAGGTCTTCGAGGGCCCGCAGTCCATCGTCTTCGACGAGGCCGAAAACCGCATGCACACCATAAAGGCCGTCATGGCCGCCACGTTGGCCGGGCTTGAAACTTGACATTTGTTAAAGAATGTGTTAGACTAAAGGCGTCCGATTTTGACATCGGACGCCTTAGTTTTATTTAGGGGTTTTTGCCTATGATACCGGCTGACAAGCGCATAGAGCGGCTGACGCAGGTCGCACGGATGTATTACGAGCAGGACATGAACCAGAACCAGATCGCCAAGGCCCTGGGGGTGTCGCGCCCGCTGGTGAGCGTGCTGCTGTCGGAGGCCCGGGCCTGCGGCATCGTGACCATCACGATAAACGACGCCGAGAGCGCAAACGAGCTGCTGTCCAAGCGGCTGGTGGCCAGGTTCGGCCTGAAGCGGGCCGTGGTGGTGGAGGATCTGAAAAGCGCGGAGGACACGAACAATCTCGTCGCCGCCAGGGCCTATGAGCTCTGCTTCGGCGGCGAAGAGCACCCGCGAAGCGTCGGCCTCGGCTGGGGCTCCATGCTGGGCCGCATGGCCGATCATGCAGAGGGCCTGCCCGACGCTGCGGGCGGCACAAGGGGCCGGCTCTTCCCGCTCATCGGCGGCATCGGCGCCTCCTACCGCGGCTACCACACCAACGAGCTTGCCAGGATAGTTTCCGGAAAGGCCGGTTATGAGGCGGAATACCTCTATTTGCCCGCGTTTTTCGACTCCGAGGCCGAGCTGGACTTCGCAAAGCGGCTCGAGACCTACGGGGCCATACAGAGCGATTGGGATTCGATGGAGCTCGCGCTCGTGAACATCTCCAACTTCCCCTCCTACCCCGACCTCGGCGTCGAATACCGCTTCGGCAGCCGCCTGACCGAGGGGCGCGCCGTGGGCCGCGTGCTCGCCCACTACTACGACGCCCAGGGCCGCGTCATCGAGGCCCAGGTCAGCAACGCCCTGCAGGCCAGTATCGAGCAGCTGCGCAGGGCCCCGCACACCGTCGCCGTCTGCTCCACCCTGCTCCGGCCCCAGAGCGTCGCCGGGGCCCTCGCCCTCGGCGTCATCGACAGCCTCTGCCTGCCCCAGTCCCTCGCCGACAAGGTGCTGGAAAGCGCCTGATAAAATAACTAAAAAAGTAAGGGCCGATTTGTACAGGGCTATGAAAACTCTGTCAGATCGGCCTTTTTGCGCCTTGGAATGAAAAAAGCACTTGCGCGGTATTATTACATATGTTACGATAATTTCAGTAAATGGCTTAGTTATTATAACATTTGTTACTTTTGTGGAGGTGCATCGACTTGAACAGGGAGGGCCTGGCTCTGAGGCTGCAGAACGCCTGCAGGGCCGTCATAGCGGCGCAGGACGAGCTGACGGAGATAGACTCGCATTTCGGCGACGCGGACCACGGCATCACGATGACGAAGATAGCCGAGGCGGTCATGGGCTCGGCTGCGGCGGCGGAGGGCGGCATCCGCTCCATGCTGGAGGATGCTGCGATGGAGGTCATGATGATAAACGGCGGCAGCGCGGTGCCGCTGTGGAACACCTGGCTGGACGGGCTGGCGGAAGGCGCGCCCGAGGGCGCGGAGCTCGACGCCGCGGGCCTGAAGGCCATGCTCGGCCACGCGCTGGAGAGCCTTTCCGCGCTCTCGAAGGCGAAGGTCGGGGACAAGACGATGATGGATGCGCTCATCCCGGCCACCGCGGCCGCGCTGGCCTGTGAGGGCGGCGAGGAAGAGATCTTCCGGGCGGCGGCGCAGGCCGCGCTCGAAGGCGCGGAGGCCAGCCGGAACTTCGTCTCGAAGTTCGGCAGGGCCAGGAGCTACGGCGAGGCCACGATAGGCACACCGGACGCCGGCGCGGTGTCCATGAGCCGCTTCTTCGCCGGGCTTGCGGAATAAGTGAAGTTCAATTTTAAAGCTTATAAGGAGGAAAAGACAATGCAGATGAAGAAGTTCATCAACGACCCCAACACCCTGACTGACGAGCTGCTGGAGGGCCTTGCCCTCGCGCATGCGGACACCGTGGACGTGCAGGGGCATCTGGTCATCAGCCGCGCTCTGGAGAAAGCCGACCGCGTCACCATCGTGACCTTCGGCGGCTCCGGCCACGAGCCCGCCCAGTGCGGCTTTGTGGGCGAGGGCATGGTAGATATCCAGGTCGTGGGCGACATCTTCGCCGCGCCGAACCCGCAGCTGGTGTTCGAGGCCGTCAAGATGGCTGACAAGGGCCACGGCGTGCTGCTGCTGGTGCTCAACCACGCCGGCGACATGCTCTGCGGCAACATGGTGATGAAGATGGCCGGCAAGGCGGGCCTGAACGTGCGCAAGGTCGTGACGCAGGAGGATATCTCGAACGCGCCGCGCTCCAACTCCGACGACAGGCGCGGCCTGGCGGGCGCCATCCCGCTGTACCACATCGCCGCGGCCGCCGCCCGCGAGGGCAGGACGCTCGACGAGGTCGCGGCGCTGGCGCAGAGCTATGCCGACAGCATGGCCACCATCGCGGTCGCTGCCCGCTGCGCGACGCACCCGGCCACCGGCGCCGAGTTCGGCGACCTGGGCGACGTGGACATGGAGATCGGCATGGGCCAGCACGGCGAGGGCGGCGGCGGACGCCAGCCCATGAAGACCGCCAAGGAGACCATCGAGATCATGGCCAACGCCCTCGTGAAGGACATCCCGCTCGCTGCGGGCGACAAGGCCTTCGTCATGATAAACGGCTCCGGCGCGACGACGCTCATGGAGATGTTCATACTCTACAAGGACTGCGTGCACTATCTCGAGGGCCTGGGCATCGAGATAGTGGCGAACATGGTGGGCGAGATCCTGACCGTACAGGAGCAGGCGGGCTTCCAGCTGAACATCGCCAAGTGGAACGACGAGTTCCTGCGGCTCTGGAACACCCCGGCGCACACCCCGGCCTTCTTCAAGGAGTGAGCGGCCATGGCTGACGCAGTTGGGAACAAGGCGGCAAAGGACTACCACCTCGGCGTGCCAGCGCCGGAGCAGGGCTTTTTCGCCAAGGGCCTCGGCCACACGGACTGGGGCATGAAGAACCGCGTCTCGAGGCTGTTTTCGCCCGAGACGGGCAACACCGTGATGCTGGCCTTCGACCACGGCTACATTATGGGCTCTACGGCGGGCCTGGAGCGGCTGGACGTGACCATTGCGCCGCTGTGCGAGTACGCCGACGTGCTCATGGGCACGCGCGGGGCGATACGCAGCTGCATCCCGCCCACGACGGGAAAGGCGGTCTGCCTGCGCGCGACGCACGACAGCTCGGTGCTCTTCGAGGACATGAGCCGGGGCTCCGGCCTCGCGCTGGACATGGAGGACGCCATCCGCATGAACGCGGCGGCGCTGGCGATCCAGTGCTTCGTAGGCGGCGAGGGCGAGCGGGACTCGCTCGAGGCGCTCTGCCGCGCGGCGGACGCGGGCTACAGGTACGGCGTGCCCATCCTGGGCGTCACCGCCGTGGGCAAGGAGATGGCCCGCACGACGCAGTATTTCCTGCTCGCCACGCGCATCCTCGCCGAGCTGGGCGCGAGCGCAGTGAAGACCTACTACTGCGAGGACTTCGAGAAGGTCGCCTCCGCCTGCCCGGTGCCCATAGTCATAGCCGGCGGCAAGAAGCTGCCCGAGGCCGAGGCGCTGGAGATGGCCTGGAGGGCCATGTCGAGCGGCGCGAGGGGCGTGGACATGGGCCGCAACATCTTCCAGTCCGAGCACCCCGCGGCGATGTGCCAGGCCGTGGCCGCCATCGTACACAGGGGCTTTGACGCCAAGCGCGCCTACGAATACTATCTCGAGCTCGCCAATTCCTGAAAATAAAAAACGGAGCGGAATAGACCGCTCCGGCCCGGTAGAGAGGACGGGGCCCGTCTGCCAACGCTGCCCGTCCCTCCGCATGGCATTTCAAAGTATAACGCCTTTTGCCGCGTTTCGCAACAGGAATGCCATGCCCGCCTCAAATTATTTATGGAGGAATCGACATGACATTCAAAAAATACCTGCCCATCGCCTTTGTCATCGCGGTCATAGCGGCGGCGCTGCAGTGCGTGGACCAGCTCATCTCCCAGACGATACTCACGAAATACGCCGGCTTCGGCTGGATCTCCTTCCAGGCCTGGGCCGTGTACTTCCTCGGCGGCTGCACGATAAAGGGCGGCGTGAAGGCCTTCTTCAGCTATCTGCTGGGCATCATCGCCTCCATCGCCATCTTCAAGGTCGGCGGGGCCTTCGGGGCCCTGGGTTTCTGGGCCATGCCCGCCTGCCTTGTCATCCTCGTCACCGTGGTCATGCAGCTTGAGATCGGCCCCGAGCTGCTCAACTACGTTCCGGCGCTCTTCGTCGGCGCGGGCGTGTACTTCGGCATGTGCTCCTACGTCGTCACGGACGGCAGCTGGGCCGCTTACCTCGAGGCCGGCGCCATCGAGATGGCCTACTGCGTCCTCGGCCTCGTCTGCGGCGTGCTCACCGTCGCCTTCAGGGGCTGGTATGAGCCCAAATTCGTCAACACCGTAAATAAATAAGGAGGAATTCAAAATGGCAGCCGAATATATGCACATCGGCATCCCCGTCCTGAACCGGAAGCCCGGCATGGTCTACAACGACTGGGGCAAGTTCTGGGTCAATGAGAGCGTGGACGAGTACGACTACAAGATCGAGTACCTCAAGTTCGAGGAGGGCACCCGCTTCCCTGAGCTGCTCTCCAAGCAGCCCCACGTCGCCTACAAGGTGGACGACGCCGAGCCCTACCTCGCCGAGGCTGACCGCGTCATCTTCGGGCCCGAGGCCCTGGGCGAGAACGTGCGCCTCGCCTTCATCGTCAAGGACGACGCCATAATCGAGCTCTACGAGGAGAAATAAGGGCAAAAATCAGCGCCCCGGCCGGCAGATCCCGGTCGGGGCGTTTTTTCATCTCTCCAGCGGGCTCTGGATGAAGCTGTACTTTGCCAGGCGCCGGGCCCACAGCTCGGCCCTCACGCGGCGCAGCTCCTGCGGCGAGTCGGCATAGAGGTTGTTGTGCAGGTAGCCCCTGGCCGGAAGGTTCTCGGCCAGGTAACTGTACCAGGTCCTCAGGCCCAGGTCGGTCAGGTGCGCGCCGTCGGGCAGATAGCAGCCGCTGCCCCAGCAGGAGTTGGTGTCCAGCAGCTTGACCCGCGTCTCCTCGTGCTCCTCATAGTGCGTGACCGCGGCCCGGATGACGCTGTTTATCCGCTCCGTCGCCACGACGCCGGTCGTGGAGTCCGGCACGGTCTGCATGTAGATCGTGGCCTCCGGCCAGTATTCGAGCATGTGGTCGATGACCACGGTGTAATCCTCCACGACGGAGTATTCGCTGCTGTTCGAGCCCATGAGGAACAGCACCCGCGTGAACTTCCCCTCCGTGGCCTCGACGGCCTCGGCGAAGGTCAGTCCCTCCAGGCCCGCGCTCGTCTCGCTGCCGTAGCCGTTCTGCTCCAGGGGCTTGAGCGGCCACCAGTCCTCGAAATAGTAGTTCACGGCGCTGTTCGGCGCAGCCATATAGCTCGCGCCGTTGAGCAGGTCATAGGGCCTCAGGAACATGGCTATGAGGTGGCAGGTCAGCGAATCGCCCACCAGCACCGTCTCACTGTCGAGGAAGACGGGGTAGTTCCCTTCGTCCTCCGCCGCCAGGCAGCCCGCCGTCAGCAGGCCCAGTATCAGCAGTATTGAGATAAAGCGCTTCATTTTCATCATTCCAGATACCAGGTGTCCGTGCCCTCGTCAAATTCGCTCCTGTCGGGCATGTAGCGCTGCAGCGAGGGCTCGACTAGGAAGCTCGCCAGCAGCGTGCCCAGCCCCGGCGCTATGAGCAGCAGCGGCGGGAAGAACCAGCAGCCTCCGCCCAGCGCCGCCCAGATGCCTATGAGCCCCAGCGTGCGCAGCGGGAACCGCACCAGCAGCCTCAGCCCGAAGAGCAGCACATGCACCGTTTTGAGCCGGAAGCGGCTGAGCACCGGGCAGCAGAGCGCCAGCAGCATGAAGGCCATGAGGCAGCAGAAAAACAGGGTCACGCGGTAGAAAAAGTCCACCGCCGTGCTCAGCGGCTCGTTCACTATGTACACCGCCGAGAAAAAGCCCGCCGTGCCGAAGAGCGCCAGTATGACGGACAGCGCCAGGCCCTGCAGGAGATTCTCCTTGAACGAGCGGAAATATTCCCTGTACGGCCCGCCGCGCCCGCGCCTTATCGACTTCGCCACGGAATAGTACAGCGCCGTCACCGCCGGGCAGGCGGTCACGACCGGCACGCACAGCAGCAGCGTCAGCACTCCCAGCGCCGCGAGATCCACCGCCGCCGTCCAGACGGAAAAGGCCCGGTCCTTCATCCCAGCGCCTCCCTTGCCTCATCTATATAGTAGTGCACCAGCAGGTTCACGCACTGACCGTAGCTCTGCATCCCCAGCTCCTGCCCGTTCGACTTGAGGAAGGAGTCGTACACCGTGTTCGAGGCCTTCTGCGCCGCGCTGTCCCGGAACTCGGCCCAGTAGGCCGACTGCGCCTTCAGATCCGCGCGCACCGTCTCCGACAGGCTGTAGTAGACCTCGCCGTAGCGCTCATAGTTCACGCCCGCCAGGGCATTGCCGAGATATATGTAGGCCAGCGCCGCGCCCGCGTAGCGGAAGTCCGCGTACTCCGACTCCAGGCAGGAGTACACCGCCACGAAGTTGCACTCCTGCTCCGCCGCGACGCCCCTCTGGTGCGCTATCTCGTGCTGGCTCGTCGAGGGCAGCAGGAAGGCCGGCGAGTCCATGTTCAGGTTCGCCTCGCCCGTCATGGGGAAGAAAAAGCCCGTGAAGTCCAGGTAGCTCATTATCCTCGAAAAGTGGATGGGCTTCGGCCTGAGCGCCGCGCCCTCGAGGAAGGGGAAATCCTCCGCCGCGCCCTCAAAGACCTCCGCCGCCCGGTCGAGCACCGAGTCCCTGTCGGCTATGTACGTCCCGTCCGCGTCCCGCTCGACTTCCTCGGCGTACTCGCCCGCGAGCTGCGCGAACCAGAGCGTCACGGTCTCGAGCTCCTCGTACTCCACCGGCCCGTCGTCCACGCCCGACTGCCCGGCAAAGCCCGGCGCGTAATAGCAGGGCGTCCACATCACCGTGAGCCCCGCCCAGAACATGAGAGCCGCCATCGCAAAGGTCAGCACCAGCCTGTACGCCTGCCAGAGCTTCCCCGGCTTTGCCAGCAGCCTGTACACGGCGTACACCAGGTATACGCCCAGGCCGATGATCGCCACGGCGTAGATGAGCTCCGCCACAGAAAAGCTCACATGCGAGCAGAGCTTCGACATGAACACATGGTAGGGGTGCGTCACGCTGTTATACAGCCGCAGCATGGCCTCGTCGCTCCCGCGCATGATGGAAACGGTTATGACCGCCGCGAGGCAGAGCACGGCTATCGCCAGCCGCACCGGGGCAAGGTCCTTTATTCTGAGTCTTTTCTTCTCGAGTTTTTCCATCCTACTTAAAAACAGCCGCGTTCTTCACAAAATACTCGATGCCGGAGTACACCGTCGTTGCGACGACGACCACCCAGCAGGCAGTGACCGTCCATTCCGGCACGGGCAGCATGAGCAGTATGAAGCAGACCATGGTCGAGGCGGTCTTGATCTTGCCCGACCAGGCGGCGGCGATGACCTTGCCGCCCTCCACGGCTACGAGACGCAGACCCGTGACCGCAAGTTCCCGCGCCACGACGATGATCGCCGCCCAGGCCGGGAAGAGCCCCATATCCACGAAGACCAGCATGACCGAGATGACCAGCAGCTTATCCGCGAGCGGGTCCAAAAACTTCCCGAAGTTCGACACCTGGTGGTAGTGCCGCGCGATGTACCCGTCCACGAAGTCCGACACCGAGGCGATGACGAACACCGCCAGCGCGCAGTACATGTGCCAGTCGAAGTCCAGGTACATGAGCACTATGACCGCCGGTATGAGCAGCACCCGGACTATCGTTATCTTGCTTGCCGTTGTGAGCTTCATACTATCCTCCCTCTGAGCGTGCCGTCCTCTGCGGACTCTATATGTATCCTCACGATATCGCCCGGCCGGCACTCGCCCTCAATGACCGCGCCGCCGTCTATGCCCGGCGAGTCGAACCAGCACCTGCCCAGCAGCTCGCCCGTCTCAGCATCCGTCCCGTCGCAGATGGCCTCCACCGTCTGCCCGACGAGCGAGGCCTCCCACTCGTCCATGACCTCGGCCTGCAGCCGCTCGACCAGCGCGGCGCGCTCCATCGCCACGTCCTTTTCCGGGTATTCCATCCGCGCCGCCGGCGTGCCCTCCTCGGGCGAGAAGGGGAAGACCCCCGCGCGCTCTATCTTCGCCTCGCGCAAAAACTCGCACAGCTCCTCGAATTCCGCCTCGCCCTCGCCGGGCAGGCCTGTTATGAGGCTCGTCCGCAGCACCACGCCCGGGATGCGCGCCCGGAGCTTCCCGAACAGCTCGCGTATGCCCGCGCCCGTGTCCCGCCGGTTCATCCGCTTCAGGATGCGGTCGTTTATGTGCTGTATGGGTATGTCGAGGTATTTTACGATCTTCTCCTCCGAGGCTATCGTCTCGATGAGCTCGTCCGTCAGCTCCTGCGGGTAGAGGTAGTGCAGCCGTATCCAGCGCAGGCCGTCTATCTTGCAGAGCTGCCTCAAAAGCTCCGCGAGCCTCGGCCCGCCGTAGAGGTCGGCCCCGTAGTGCGTCAAATCCTGGGCGACCAGTATGAGCTCCTTATATCCCCTCCCGGCCAGCTGCCTCGCCTCGGCCAGGATGTTCTCCATCGGCCTTGACCTGAACCTGCCCCTGATCTTCGGGATGAGGCAATACGAGCAGCGGTTGTCGCAGCCGTCGGCTATCAGCAGGTAGGCCCAGGTATCGCCGGTGCTGATGATGCGCCCCGTCTCCGACACCGCCGCGCAGTTGTCGCCTATGATGACGGGCTTTTCGCAACGCAGCGCGCCCTCGAGCGCCGTCACGACCTCGTCGTAGCTGCCCGCGCCGATGACCGCGTCCACCTCGGGCAGCTCCTCGAGTATCTCGGCCCTGTAGAGCTCTGCGAGGCAGCCTGCCACGACCAGCGCCTTGAGCCTGCCCCGCTCCTTGAGCGAGCCCGTCTCGATTATCGTGTTTATGGCCTCCTGCTTGGCATCCTCTATGAACGCGCAGGTGTTTATGACGATGGCCTCAGCCTCGTTTTCGTCATTTGTAAGCTCAAAGCCCGCGTCAGCGAGCTTCTTGAGCATCTGCTCCGAGGCCGTCCGGTTTTTCGGGCAGCCCAGGGAGATCATTCCGACCTTCATTCATCCAACTCCAATCCCTCGCAGAGCCTGGCGGCGGCGCTGCGGACCTCGTCCCAGGAAAAGCCGCGGCGCACGAGCCAGGCGCAGGCCCGCTTGAGCTCCTCGCCCTCCGGGGCCTTCCCGCGCAGGCGCGCCGCGAGCAGCCGCTCCGCCGTCTCGTCCTGCCCGTCCAGCTCCTCCAGCGCCGCGTCCCAGAGCTCCCTAGGCACCCGGCGCCGCCTGAGCTCCTCGCGTATCCGCTGCCTGCCGAAGCCCTTTGCCGCGTAGTGGCGCACGACCGCGCCGGCGTAGCTCTCGTCGTTCACGAAACCCAGCTCGACCATGCGCCGCGCCGCGGCCTGCGCCGTCTCGGGCTCCTCGCCCTTCTCGGCCAGCTTTGCCGCCAGCTCAGCCTCGGAGTAGTCGCGCCGCTCCAGCAGCCGCAGGGCCCGGGCCTTCGCCCGCTCCAGCGGCGGCTCAGCCATCAAAATCGTCCGCCGAGATGTCCACCGCACGCCCCGCCGCTATGGCCGCCTTGCGCGCCTGCGGCGTCATCAGCTTGTGCGCGTTCTCGCGTATCTGCTGCTCCAGCTTCGCCATGACCTCCGGGTTCTGCTCCAGGTACTCGCGCACGTTGTCGCGCCCCTGCAGGCGCACGTCGCCCACCGTGAACCAGGCCCCGCCCTTGTCGATGAGCTCCAGTTTCACCGCAAGGTCGATGATCTCGCCCACCTTCGAGATGCCCTGGCCGTAGATGATGTCGAACTCCGCCTCCTTGAAGGGCGGCGCGACCTTGTTCTTTATGACCTTCGCCCGGGTGCGGTTGCCTATCATCTCCGAGCCGTTCTTGAGCGTCTCTATCCTGCGCATGTCTATCCTCACGCTCGAAAAATACTTGAGCGCGCGGCCGCCCGGCGTGGTCTCCGGGTTGCCGTACATGACGCCTATCTTCTCGCGCAGCTGGTTTATGAAGATGACGATGCAGCCCGTCTTCGACACCACGCCCGCCAGCTTCCTCAGCGCCTGGCTCATGAGCCGCGCCACGACGCCGACCGAGCTCTCGCCCATCTCGCCCTCGAGCTCGCTGCGCGGCAGCAGCGCCGCCACGGAGTCGATGACCACGACGTCCAGCGCGCCGGAGCGCACCAGCTGCTCGGTTATCTCCAGCGCCTGCTCGCCCGTGTCCGGCTGCGAGATGAGCAGGTTGTCTATGTCCACGCCCAGGGCCCGCGCATACGCCGGCTCGAGCGCGTGCTCGACGTCGATGTACGCCGCCTCGCCGCCCTCCTTCTGCGCCGAGGCCACGACATGCAGCGCCAGCGTGGTCTTGCCGCAGCTCTCAGGGCCGTAGATCTCGATTATCCTGCCCCTCGGTACGCCGCCTATGCCCAGCGCCAGGTCCAGCGACAGCGAGCCCGTCGAGACCGCCTCGACGTTCACGGGTATGTCGTCGCCCAGGCGCATGATCGCACCCTTGCCGTAGTTCTTCTCGATTTGAGCTATTGCGGTCTCCAGCGCCTTTTTCTTGTCCGAAGCGGCGGTCACCGGCACGGCGTAGGCCGCGGATTTTTTCTTCTCTGCCATTTGTGCACCTCAAAATCAGATTTTTATCCCTAGGCGCGGGCGGTCACTACCCGCTCCACGCCCCGCGTATCCAGGATGGACTGCGCATCGTGCAGGCCCGCCATGCGCATGAGGTCCTTCACGTCCGAGGCCTGGTCCTCGCCCACCTCGAACATCAGCATGCCGCCCTGCCTGATGACGCCCTTCCAGTTCTTCAGGATCGCCCGGTACAGATCCAGCCCGTCGTCCCCGCCGTCCAGCGCCCAGACCGGCTCGTAATCCCTCACCGAGGGCTCCAGCGTCAGGATGTCGAAGGTCGGTATATAGGGCGGGTTCGACACCACGAGGTCGAAACTGCCCGTCATGATGGGCGGCTGCTTCGTGACGTCCGCCAGCATGAAGCTCACCCGGCCCGCCAGGCCGTTGCGGTTCACGTTGCGCCGGCTCACGTCCATGGCCTCCGGGCTCACGTCCGAGAGCACC
The DNA here is from genome assembly GCA_944387285.1 of uncultured Oscillospiraceae bacterium. Classification (GTDB taxonomy): domain Bacteria; phylum Bacillota; class Clostridia; order Oscillospirales; family Oscillospiraceae; genus Scatomorpha. The sequence continues at coordinate 21,503 of CALXEH010000030.1, forward strand.
ACCCGTGCCTGCGGCAGCGCGTCCGCTATCGCGCAGCCTATGCAGCCCGATCCGCTGCACAGGTCCAGTACCCGCGCGTCCATCTTCCGGCCGTGCAGCCAGCTTATCGCCGCCTCGGCCAGCACCTCCGTGTCCACCCGCGGGATGAGCACCGCCGGCGTCACCTCCATCGGCAGGCCGCGGAACTCCCAGACCCCCGTGATATAGGCCACGGGTTCGCCCGCCAGCCGCCGCTTCAGCATGGCCTCCGTCCTGCGCTCCACCTCGTCCGTCGCATAAAAACGCAGGTCGCGCAGGAACTTTTCCGTCGTCTTGCCGGCCGCCGTCGCCGTTATCAGCTTGCCCTCCAGCTCGGCGGCTTCTATCCCGGCCTCGCGCAGCCGGTTGCGCACTGCAATATACAGCTCACTGTATGTCCGCGGCATATCCCCATCCCCTTTCGCCCGCTTACCAGGCGTCCTTGCCTTTTTCCTCGGGTATCACCAGCTCCAGCGCGCGTATGGCGCACTCGATCATGCCGTCGTCCGGCTCATTGGTCGTCAGGTGCTGCAGCTGCCTGCCCGGCCAGGTGAATATCCTCGAAACTATGTTCGTATCGTGCCGGCCCGCCCAGCGGTTGAGCTCGTACGCCACGCAGACGATGACCGGCAGGAGCAGCAGCCTGAGCGCAAAGCGCAGCAGCGTGTTGTCCACCTGTATGAACAGGCCCACGAAAATGCCCAGCACTATGACCACCAGCAGGAAGCTGGTGCCGCACCTCGGGTGGAAGCGGCTCTGCGGCCTCACGTTCTCCACCGTCAGCTCCAGGCCCTTCTCATAGCAGAATATGGTCTTGTGCTCCGCGCCGTGATAGGCGAAGAGCCGCTTCATGTCCTTCATCCGCGAGCAGAGCCAGAGATACACCAGGAAAATGACTATCTTGATCGCGCCCTCCAGCAGGCTGCGCAGCGTGTAGTGACCCTCGACGCCCGGGATGAAGCCCGCGATGAAGGTCGGCAGGAACAAAAACAGCGCCACCGCCAGGCAGACGCCCAGAAAGGCCGCAAAGCCTATTATGAACTTCTCAGCCTTCTCGCTGCCTATCTTCTTCTCCAGCCAGAGGTCGAACTTCGTCGGCTCCTCCTGCTCGTCCTCGGGCAGCAGGCTCGCCGAGTACGACAGCGCCTTCATGCCCTTGAGCATCGAATCCGCAAAGATGAAAAGGCCCCTTATGAAGGGCCAGCGCAGCGCCGGATGCCTGTCCTTCGCGAGCTTGAGCGGCTCGACCTTCTCGGTCATGCCCTCCTTCGTACGGCACACGATGGCCTGCTTGTCCGGCCCGCGCATCATGATGCCCTCTATCAGCGCCTGCCCGCCTATCATGGTGCGGAAGCAGACCTTGTCGTTATTTTTCTCTGACATTTTGACCTCGAATCATTGAGTTTTCACCGGCAGCTCCACCGTCACCAGCGCGCCGCCGTCCTCGCAGTTGCCGACCGTCAGCCGGCCCCTGTGCCTTGTAACTATCTCGTCGCAGACGGCAAGGCCTATGCCGCTGCCGCGCTCCTTGCCCCTGCCCTTGTAGAAGCGCTCCTTCACATGGGGCAGGTCCTCCTCGGCGAAGCCCGGCCCGTGGTCGCGCACCTGGACCTTGACGTATTCGCCCTCGTTCCGGCCGATGAGCTCTATGCGCCGGCCGCGCCGGCCGTACTTGGCCGCGTTGTCCAGGATGTTCAGCAGCACCTGCTTGAGCCGCGCCGGGTCGCCCGTCACGGGCAGCAGCGGCTCCTCAGGCTGCTCGTAGATAAGCTCAATGCCGTCGTGCTTCAAAAGCTCGCCGTAGGTGAAGGCCAGCTCCTCGAGCAGCAGCTCGAGCTCGACCTCCCTCAGATTCAGGGTGAACCGGCCGTCGCGTATGCGCGTGAACTCCAAAAGCTCCTCGACCATGCCCGTCAGCCGTCCCGCCTCGGCAGAGATTATCTCCACGCCCCGGCGTGAATCGCCCTGTATCGCCTCGTCGTACATCAGCGTCTCGCTCCAGCCCGTGATCGCCGTCAGCGGCGTGCGCAGCTCGTGCGAGACCGAGGAGATGAACTCCGACTGCGTCCGGCCCGCCTCGCCTATCTTCACCGACATGTCGTTGAAGGCGTCCACAAAGCGGCCGATCTCATCGTCCCGGAGCTTTTCCGCCATGGAGCCGTAGCTGCCGTCGGCAATGCGCCTGGCCGTGTCGCCCAGGCCCAGGATGGGGTTCGTCACCCTTTCCCTGAACCAGAGGTTCGACAGCAGGAGCAGCGCCACGGCGCAGCCCGCGCATAGCCCTGCCCAGCCGGCCTCGCCGCAGAGGCCCAGCACCAGCGTCAGCAGCACGCAGACTACGCCCGCGCTGCTTATGACCAGCCACACGCCCTTGAGGCCCTTGAGCGCCTCCGGCCTCTCGCCCTTTATGAACCTGGCCGCAGCGCCCAGCAGCGTCTTCCCGGGGCCCGGGCCCTTCTTTTCTTCCATGGCCTCAGGAGCCCCACTTGTAGCCGTAGCCCCAGATCGTGGTGATGAACTCCGGCGCCGTCGGCGTGTCCTCTATCTTTATCCGCAGCCGGCGGATGTTCACGTCCACTATCTTGAGCTCGCCCTTGTAGTCCGCGCCCCAGACGCTCTCCAGTATGTCTTCCCTTGATAGGGCCTTGCCCGGGTTCTCCATGAAGAGCTTCATGATGGCGTATTCCGTCTGGGTCAGCCTCACCCTCTGGCCGTTCTTGTCCAGGGTGCGGTTTCTGGGATTCAGCACGAAGGGCCCGCTCTCGAGCTCCGGCTCCTCGTCCTCCTCCACCGCGCCTATGCGCCTGTAGAGCGCATCCACCCTCGCCTGCAGCTCGGCCGGTGAAAAGGGCTTCGTCACATAGTCGTCCGCCCCTGTCATGAGGCCCGTGACCTTGTCCATCTCCTGTCCCAGCGCCGTCAGCATGATGATGCCCATCTTAGAGCCCGAAGCCCTGATGCTGCGGCAGATCTCAAAACCGTCTATGTCCGGCAGCATGACGTCCAGCAGCGCCACGCCTATGTCCTCATTCTCCGCCAGTACACGAAGCGCCTCCTCCCCGGTCGCCGCCTCGATGGGCTCGTAACCGGAACGCCGGAGATTTATGACGACAAAGCTGCGGATGCCGGCTTCGTCCTCGAGTACCAGTATCTTTTTCATGCCGCCCACGCCCCTTTCGCTAGATGTTTGCTCACTTCAGTCAGGTCTCTGAAATTGGACCTTAACATTATAGCACACGATTTGCAATATTGGTAGCATAAGATTACAAAATGTAGTATAAATTGCGGCGAAGCGGTAAAATTTCAGGAAAGCGCGCCGCGCGCGGGAAATACGCTCTTGAAAACGCTGCCCCTATTTGCTATAATCCATAGTTGCACCAGCCGGTGTGGCGAAACTGGCAGACGCACCGCACTCAAAATGCGGCGGAGTGATCCATGCCGGTTCGAGTCCGGCCACCGGCACCACGTCGGAGCAAAGTCCGCTTTGCTCCGACGTCTTTTTATGCCTGCGGCAGGAACGGCGCTGGGCTTTGGGCGGGGCGGGCGGCGGGCTGCTTACGCTTTTTTCTGGATAGTAATGTAAAATATGCAGCTTATGCCCCTCCAAACGGGTCTTTGAGTGAATAATCCACCCAAAGACCCGTTTTTTCTCGTTGGCGTGCATAAGTGAAAGGGGTAGAAATTAGTGAATTCTACAAAATATTCGCTCCGGCGCTTAGGGCGTTGACAGGTTAGCTCAGGCTATATTATGATTTGCATAAGAGGTTGCTTAAACGGTTAAGCAAAGGGCGCGCGATCGCTTATGCAGCCGAAGAGGACAAGGAAAATATTATAAGGAGGACATGTAATGAAAAAGCTGCGCACTCTGCTCTGCCTTGCTCTCGCCCTGGTAATGGTCTTTGCGCTCGCCGCCTGCGGCGAAGGCGGCGAGACCACTTCCGGCGGGTTCAAGGTCACCTTCTATGACAGCGACGGCACCACCGTGCTCGCCGAGGTCGATGTTGAGGACGGCGGCACCGTCGCCGAGCCCGAGCTCACCAAGGAAGGCTACGTCATCGAGGGCTACTACGCCACTCCCGCCCTGGCCATCCCCTTCGACATGAGCGCTCCCATCACCGCGGACACCTCCGTGTTCGTCGCCTGGCAGTCTTCCGTCGTTGACGAGAGGGCCTGGATGCTCGCCGGCAGCCTCGCGGGTTATCCCGACAACGGCTGGGGCATGGCCTGGCCGCAGGACGACTTCCTGCTGCAGCCTGTCGACGGTGAGTTCAACACCTTCGCCATCGAGGTCAACCTCTACGAGGGCGACCAGTTCAAGATAGCCGTCATCGACCAGGACTACAACTGGGCCGACACCATCGACGCCTCCCACCTCGTCGAGAGCGAGTACTTCGCCGGCGGTGAGGACGCCTTCAACTCCGGCGCCAACATCGTCGTCGCCCAGTCCGGCCTCTACAAGCTGGTGCTCAAGACCGACGCCGAGACCATTTCCCTGTGCAGCCTGAGCGCCGAGCGCCTGGGCGACGCCGCCGAGCTCGCCGAGCCCGAGTTTGACTTCCAGCTCCAGGGCACCTTCAACAACTGGGGCGAGGATCCCGAGAGCTTCAAGATGATCAAGAACGGCGACGACTACATCTGGTACTACCTGCTGACCGTCACCGAGGCCGACTATGACACCCAGAACGACCTCGACGCCGCCATGTTCGGCGTGAAGAACCTCGTGAACGGCGACTGGTACGACCTGCGCGTCATGGACCCCGCCGCCACCCCGAACTTCATCGTCCCTGCCGGCACCTACATAGTCTGGCTCGCCATCGAGCTGCAGGACAACCAGACCGTCGTGACCGACTTCTTCGTTGAGGAGCCCGCCTACTACGTCGTCGGCAACATCGGCAACGCCGGCTGGGCTGCGGACGCCAACGCCGAGAACACCGCCTACATGATGCAGGCCCAGGACGACGGCACCTACAAGCTCGACGTGACCTTCACCGAGGAAGAGGCCAACGCTGAGGAGTGGACCGAGGGCAACGTGGCCTTCAAGGTCGCCTACGGCGCCAACGGCGTGGTCGCCAACGAGTACTGGTACGGCACCGCCGAGGGCGACAACATCCTCGTTCCTCCGGGGACCTACACCATAGTCTTCGACCCGGCCACCGGCACCGTCAGCTACTGATAAGATAAAAAAGCGGCGAGGGAGCCTTCCAAGCTCCCCCGCCGCGGTCACGGAGAACCTACAGCAGCCGGATATCGTGTTCGGCGCCCGCGCGTTTGCGGATGGTGTCGTACACCAGTGAGGCGACGGTCTCGGCCTTGCGCGCCGCCGGCAGCTCTATGTCGCCGCCGGGACACAGCGAGAGCACCTTCAGGCCCGGGACGCGGCCCAGCTGCTCCGCCAGGCATCTGCCCAGGGCGACGCAGACCATGTCCCGCGGCTTGTCGGCGAAGAAACCCTCCGGTATGGCCTCGCCTTCCACGAAGCAGGTGAAGTCAAAGCTGTCCTCCACCCTGCGGTTGAGCCTCGGCTCGGCGAAGGGGCGGAGCACGGCGCAGACTTGGCTGCCCGGCCGGCCCGCTGCTGCGGCGGCCCGGGCAAAATCCGTGTTGATCTGGTAAAACAGGAAGAGGTCATCCACGATGCCGTCCACGCAGATGAGCGGATAAAAGCAGTTGAAGCCGATCTTCCAGAATGTCAGCCGGTCGATGTTCATGGCAACGATAGCGTCGAGCGTCTCTATAGTCTGGCTGACGCAGCTGTCGTCAATGAGCCGGAGCGAGTAGCCGCGCTGGTCCAGCCGCGAGCTGAGTTCCCGGGCAAAGGCCGCGAAAGCGTGGGCCTCGTCCGGGCTCGACGCTGCGTTAGGGGCAAAGAGCCCCACGACGCCGCTGTTGCCCGTGGCCAGCGCCTTGGCGACCGCCGAGGACTCGTAGCCCATGAGGTGCACCTCGTGCATGACGCGCTTCCAGGTCTCCGGGCTTATCCTCTGGTCGCTGCGCCCGTTCACCACATAGGACACCGTCGCAGTGGAGACGCCGCAGGCCTCCGCGATATCCTTTATCGTCACTTTTTTCTTTTTATTATTCATCTCAGCCATACGTTTATAATATCAACCGCAAAGCCCGGTGTCAATCGGGCGGGACTATTTTGGAGGACCGTATGGATATAAGAGCCATACTTCACAGGGGCAGGCCGCTGGACTGCTTCCCGACCTCGGAGCACAGCATGTACATCCGGCTGCGTACCGCGCGGGGAGATCTGGACGAGGTAAGCCTCGTGTACGCCGAGAACAAGTTCAACTGGACCACCGAGCCGCGCGTCGAACGGCGCATGGAGCTTCTGCGCTCGGACGAGCTTTACGACTACTACGGCGCGGAGCTGGAGCTGGGCGACACCAGGCTCGCTTATGTGTTCCGGCTGGTCTCGGGCGGCGAGCTGCGCTATCTCTGCGAGGAGGGAGTGGTGGCCGAGTACGACTGGGACTTCGGTTACTTCAACTACTTCCAGTATCCCTACGTCCACGGCAGCGACGTCATGCGCGTGCCCGACTGGGTACGCGGCGCCGTCTGCTATCAGATCTTCCCCGACCGCTTCCGCATAGGCAGCGGCAAGGAGGATACCGGCTACATAAACCTCGAATGGGGCGAGCGGCCCACGCCCAAGAGCTTTGCCGGCGGCGACCTGCGCGGCATAGAGGAGGGCCTGCCCTACCTCGAGGAGCTCGGCGTCAACTGCATCTACATGACCCCGGTCTTCAAGTCCGTCAGCAACCACAAGTACGACATTGAGGACTACTTCAAGGTGGACGAGCACTTCGGCGGGGACGAAGCCCTGCGCTCGCTCATAAAGGCGGCGCACGCGCGCGGCATGAAGGTCGTGCTCGACGGGGTCTTCAACCACTGCGCCTATACGAACCCCATCTTTGCGGACACCGCCGTGAGAGGGCGCGAGTCGCCCTACTGGGACTGGTTCTACATAGAGGGCGAGCGCTCGAGCTTCACCGAGCGCAACTACCGCACCTTCGCCGACGTGCCCTACATGCCCAAGCTCAACACGGACAACGACGGGGTCATCGACTACTTCTGCCGCGTAGGGCGCTACTGGATAGAGGAGTTCGGCGCAGACGGCTGGAGGCTGGACGTGTCGGATGAGATCTCGATGCGCTTCCTGCGGCGCTTCCGCGAGGCGGTGAAGGCCGCCGACCCGGACGCCATCATCATCGGCGAGGTCTGGCACGGGGCCCAGGAGTTCCTGCGCGGGGACATGTACGACGGCGTCATGAACTACGGGCTCACTAAGGCCTGCCTGGACCTGCTGGCCTTTGGGCGCATAGACGCGGCGGGCTTTGCCTCGCGGCTCTGCCTGCTGCTCTGGAGGAATATAAACCCGGCCTGCGAGATGATGTTCAACCTTCTCGACAGCCACGACACGGACCGTTTCCTGAGCCAGGCGGGCGGGGACAGGAAGCGTGAGGCAATGGCGCTCGCAGTCATGTTTTTCTTCCCGGGCATGCCGATGGTCTTCTACGGCGACGAGATAGGCACGGAGGGCGGCTACGACCCCGACTGCCGGCGCTGCTTCCGCTGGGAGCGGGAGACCTGGGACATGGAGCTCTACACGCTGGTGAAAAAGCTCGCCGCGCTCAGGCGGGACGAGCGCCTCTCGCGGGGCGGCTGCCGCGTGAGCGAGCAGGGCGGCGTAGTGGAGATCGAGCGCTTCACCCGGGACCGGAGCATCGCGCTCTATATAAACCCCTCGGACACGGCTCGCAGTCTGCCTGACGGGACTGCGATAAACGCCATGGATATCGTCATAAAGGAAAAGGAGATGTAAAAATGAACAAGATGAAACGCATTGCCGCTCTTCTGCTGGCCGTCGTTATGGTGTTCGCCCTTGCGGCCTGCGGCTCCGGCCGCGAGGAGCAGCAGGATGCCGGCAGCGACGCCGTCATGGCCCGCTTCAACGGCGAGCTCGAGGAGGGCGCCGTCGTCAAGGTGCTCGAGAACGACACCGCCGTCGAGCTCGGCTACGTCGAGGCGCTCATCAACGCCTTCAACGAGGCCTATGCCGACCAGGGCATCTCTGCCGAGCGCATGAACACCGACCAGTACTCCGACCTCGCCTCCGACGGCCCTTACGGCTACGGCCCCGACGTCTGGTACCAGGCCAACGACATCATCATGCAGTACGCTGAGAACCAGCACATCCTGCCCCTGCCCATCGACAGCCTCGGCTACTCCGACCAGATCCCCGAGAGCGCCTGGAACGCCTACGCCATCGATGTAGGCGGCACCACCTACTACTGCGGCGTGCCCATCAACGTCCAGACCGGCATGCTCTACTACATCGAGTCCATGCTGCCCGACAAC
>CALXEH010000031.1 GCA_944387285.1 uncultured Oscillospiraceae bacterium
CCAAAAAAGGGCGGCTTCCGCTCCGGCGCGCCGGACTTACTTCATGCCGTTCTCGTAGGCCTCGATCATCTTCTTGACCATCTGGCCGCCGACGGAACCGGCCTGGCGGCTCGTGAGGTCGCCGTTGTAGCCCTGCTTCAGATTCACGCCGACCTCACCGGCCGCCTCCATCTTGAAGCGGTTCATGGCCTCGCGGGCGTTCGGGTTGACGAGATTGTTGCTCCTGGTGGACATCGATTTGCATCTCCTTTTCTCTACTTTGAGCCTTGGCTCGCTTATATTCTTGCCGCTCGTTCCGCTTATATGCGGGCCTGTTTTATGCAAATTCTGACTTGAAATTAAAAAACGCCGTGCCGGGCGCTCGTCTCGCCCGGCACGGCGCGCTTTGCCGTTGCTTTATCGCTCGCACTCCTGCTTTGCCCCGGCGCTCAACGTGACCACCGCGTGGAAACGCCGTTCCGCCGGCTCGTAATAGGTCATCCAGCTGCCGCCGCAGGACTTCAACGTGCGCTCTATGCTCTTTACGCCGAGGCCGTGCGTACCACCGGACTTTTTCGTCCTCAGCCGGCCCTCCGCGTCGTACTCCGGCGGGTCGTCGCAGGAATTCACCACGCTTATCACCGTCCGGCCATCCTCCTTCAGGGTCGATTTCAGCTCTATCTGCTTTTCACCGGAGCATGCGGCCGCCTCGGCGGCATTCGAGAGCAGGTTCCCGAAAAGCGCCGTGATGCCTACGGCGTCTATGCCGCGCACGCTGCCGGAGCGTACATCGCAGTTGAGCGACACGCCCCTCTCTTCGCAGTACTCAGAATACCGCATCAGCACCAGGTTGAGCGTCGGCTCGTCGCAGTATTTGACGCCCCTGCCCAGGCACGAGAGCTCGCCGAGCCGGCCGATATACTCCGACACCCGGCCGTCGCCCGCCTCAAGCGCCAGCCCGTTTATCGTATTCAGGTGATTTTTCATATCGTGGACAAGTATGCGCTGATTGTCGTACTGCGTCTGGAGCATCTTATAATACTCCGCGTTCGCCTCGTCGCGCATCGCGCTCATCCTCAGCTCCAGCCGCTCGTCGTCTATGGACTGTATCCTCCGGTAGGCTATGAGTATCAGGATATTGACAAAAAGCAGGCCCATGATGCTGGCCGAGGCCAGTATGCCCGCAAGGCCGCCGAAATCATACAAAATGCTTATATACGCTATGGTAAACGCCACGAGCATCGACATGAGCGGCACGGCGCACAGGGTCAGCAGCACGGCGGGCCCGCCAGATGCGGAGCGCTCCGGCCCCAGCAGCCGCCCGACGGCCAGCGTACACAAAAAGTACAGCAGCTTGCTCATCACGGATTGGGGCACGAGCACGGTCATGTTGTGCGCATACGCAGAATAGTCGCCTATCACCGCGCTCACCAGCTGCGCCGGAAGCATTTCGCTTATCATCATCGCCGCCGTCAGGAAGGCCGCGTGCAGCAGGGACGCCTTGACCGGACGGCGGTATATGATAGCCGCCAGAAGGCCGTTGCAGACAATAAACGCACAGGCGTTGACGGCGATGTTGCCGAAAAACGAAACGGCATAAAGCGCGCCGTAGCCTATGGTAAAGCCTGCCGCCGCGCTCCGGCGCCTGCTGCCGAACAGCTGCTCGAAATACTGCCAGGCGATGAGCGCTTCCGCGGCATAGACCAGCGCGTATATCAGCTTCTCTCCTGTCATTGCATGCCCTCCAAATATATTAGGTAGGCTCTCTTGAAGTCAGTGTATCTGCGCTTTGCCAGGTACGCTTCTTTTGTTTTGCCGGCATAGCTGAGGACGACCAGGTCCTTTTTTATCTCCCGCACATATTTCATGTTGACGATGAAGCTCCTGTAGGTGGAGAAAAAGCAGGGCAGGTCCAGCAGCTCGCGCAGCCGGTCTATGCTCAGCGCCGTCTGTATCTCGCCGGACAGGCAGTGTACCAGCACCTTCCTCTGCGCGGCCTCGACGCAGACGATGTCCTCGGCATTCACCACGCTGACGCCCTGCCTCGTCTCCAGCGCTACCTCCTTCGTCTCGATGGCGAGCTGATAGAGCGCGTCCTTGAGGTTGCGGAACAGGCGGTTTTTGTCTATGGGTTTGGACAGGTAGCGGAACACCTGGAAGCGCATGGCCTCGTCCAGGTAGTCCGGGTGCGAGGTGACGATGAAGATCTTCACCCTCGGGCTGCGCCTTTTGAGCTCCGCGCCGGCCTGTATGCCGTTCAGGCCCGGCATTTCGACGTCCAGGAAGGCCAGGTCCGCGGCGGCTTCGTCCCGCAGGAGCTCTTCGCCGCTGCCGTATGCCGCGAACTCGGGCAGGGCCCTGCCTATGCCGGAAAAGTATTCCGTGACATAGTCCCGCACGGCGCTCAGGGCGGCGGGATCGTCGTCGCACATCACTATGCGCATGGCGGTGCGGCACCTCCTTAAAGCTTTTTCATCTCCAATTATAATGCACATCCCCGGCCTTGTCACGCCCTTTTCGGCCCCGCGGCCCGCGCGCCGAGGGCTTCAATGCTGCCAAAACTGACGCAAAAATGTCGTTTCGCGCAGGACGCCTTGCAGGTTCCGGCTGAGGCAATATAATGGAATCGGGCCCGGGAGATCGGGCCGCCACATTATGAACGGAGGTATCGACATGAAATATTTATTCTTGGACGAGTACGACGGCGCCGGGTCCGGCTGCATCATCTTCTGCTCCAGCAGGTGTGACGCGGTTTGCAGCTCATATTGCGCCGCCGTTTCCGGAGCGGGCTTGGACGCGGCGCAGGACGCCTCAGCCCAGCGCAGCCTCAAGCTCTCCGGCTGCGTGCCATTTTTCACCGCGCCGGGCAAGCTCTGCTCCACGCCCAGGCTGGAAAAATTCTAAGCGCGCCATGAAAAGTACCGGATATGCGTTTACATTCCCGCTCCGCGGCGGCGAAATTGGCGGGACAGAGCCGGGCGTCCTCCTGTACAACGCCTTCACCTCCTCCCTCGCCCTGCTCGACCGGGACGAGTACGAGGCCTACTCCGCCTTTTGCAGCGAGGGCCGGCCCATCGCGGACGCCGGGCTCGAGGAACAGCTCAGGCGCGGCGGCTTCCTGCTGGACGACGGCTTTGACGAAAAGCAGGAGCTCAGGCTGAGGATGTTCGGCAGCCGTTTCCAGTCCTCCAGCCTCGGGCTGACCATTGCGCCGACGTCGGACTGCAATTTCCGCTGCGTATACTGCTACGAAAAGGACCGGCTCCGCCCCTCGCGCATGTCCGAAGAGGTCATGGAGCGCGTCGTCGGGCTGCTGCTCGAGCGGGCGGGCGGCCTGAGGGAGCTGTCGGTCACCTGGTACGGAGGCGAGCCGCTGCTGGCGCTCGACGTGATCGAAAAGCTGTCCGAGCGCTTTCTCGACATCTGCGTGCACGAGCACATAGGCTACAGCGCGGGCATCATAACAAACGGCTCGCTGCTTACGCGGCAGACTGTTGAAAAGCTGAACCGGCTGAAGGTGGGCTTCTACCAGATAACGGTGGACGGCACGAAGGAAAACCACGACCGCACCAGGCCGCTCAAGGGCGGCGGCGGCACATACGAGCTGATACTCAGCCGGCTGGCACAGTGCCGCGACCTGCTGCCTGAGGTATCGCTGAGGATAAACGTGGACAGGGGCAGCATCGGGGCGGCCGGGCAGATACGCGCCGCGCTCCGGGAACGCGGCCTCGAGGGCAAGGTCAGGCCCTATCTGGGCAGGATCACGAACGACAACGACGACCCGGCGCTCCGGCCACTGTGCCTCACGGGCCGGGAATTCGCCCGCTGCCTGCCCGGCTTCCTGGACGGCGGTGACGACGCCGGAGAGGCCTGGCTGCGCAGTTATCCGAAGGTCAAGGGCAGCTTCTGCGGCGCCGACCGGCAGAACAGCTATGTAATCGACTCCGACGGGCTGCTCTACAAGTGCTGGAACGACATAGGCAAAAAGGACATGGCCGTGGGCAGCCTCTTGACGGGCGAGAGACTGCATCCCGCCTCGGCCTATGCCGACATGGCCTACGACCCGACCGAGGAGCCCGGCTGCTCCAGCTGCCGCTGCCTGCCCCTGTGCATGGGCGGCTGTCCGAGTTCCAGGCGCGCGGGCGGCGGCGAGGAGCGCTGCACGGCCTACAGGTACGAGCTCGAACGCTTCCTGCGCCGCGCTGCCGAGGCGGTGCTCTGCGCCGGCGGCCGGACGGTACGGGCGGGCTGAACCCGCCGCGCCTGAAAAGGAGGGGCAAATGCAAGCTATACGCAGATGCGGCAAATATCTCAGGCGGCACAGGGCGCTGCTGCTGGCTTACAGCCTGCTGGCCATCGCGTCCAGGGCCCTCGGCCTGGGCGCGGCCCTGGCGACGGGCCGGCTCCTGGGCCTCATCGCGGACGCGGCGGGCCCGGGCCCTGCGGTCAGGTACTGCGGCGTCCTGGCCTGCCTGACGCTGGCGAGCCTCGGCCTGGGCTATGCCGTCACCCGCATTTACGTCCGGCTGCAGATGTCGATGGGCGCGGCTTACAACCTGGACGTGCTCCGGCACCTGCAAAGCGTGCCGCTCTCCTGCCTCGAGGGCCGGGACATCGCCAGCCTCAACCAGCAGATCAACACCGACACGAACGGGCTGGTCATCTTCTGCCTGGGCCTGGCGAACTCCCTTCCCGTCAATATCCTCACCCTGGGCCTGGTGTTTGCCGTATGCTTCAGCATCGACGGGCTCATAGCCCTGCTGCTTCTGCTCTACTGCCTGCTCTACGCCCTGGCCTATGCGCTTGCGCGGAAAAAGAGCTTCCGCACGGCTTATGCGCAGCTCGAGGCGAGCAACCGCTTCTTCTCCGCCCTTTTCGAGCAGCTGGACCGCATAGGCTTCATACGGGCCCAGGGCGCGGAGGAATACTTCCGCTCGCGCACGGCGGAGCCGCTGCGGGCGCTGTACGCCTCCACCGTGGAAAGCCAGCGCTTCGCCTGGCTGCTCGGCGGCATAGACACGCTGCTCACGCTGCTGTGCCAGCTGACGCTCTGCCTGTTTGGGGCCCTGCGCATGTCCGGCGGCGGGTCTGCCATCGGCGGCTTTGTCGTCTTCTCCGCGTACTTCGCCTCGGCGCTGTCCTCGATACGCTATTTCTTTTCCCTGGGCACGAGCTATCAGCAGGCGCGCGTCTCCTGCGAGCGCCTCGCCCGTCTCGAGGCCCTGCCGGAGGAGGACGGCGGCGGCCTGGCGCCGGGGCGCATCGGCTCCGTCCGCGTGGAGGGCCTGAGCTTTTCTTACGGCGAGCGCCGGGTGTTCACGGACTTCAGCGCGGCCTTCGAGGGCGGCGGGCTCCACGCCGTTGCCGGATGCAACGGCAGCGGCAAGACCACGCTGACACGGCTGCTGCTTGGACTGTACGCCGAAAACATTACCGGCGGTACGGTATGCGCAGGCGGCGTGAGCCTATCCGGCCTGCGCATGGTAGCTTACCGGCAGAAAAGCGTGGCGTATTCAGAACAGGAGCCGGTCCTGTTCCCGGGCTCCGTCAAAGACAACATTATGTTGGGCGACGACGATCCCGACCGCTGGGCGCGGGCGGTGGAGCTGCTCCGGCTGTTCGATGCTGACTGGCTGCTGCATACGCCGCGCGGGCCCGACAGTTGCCTGCCGGAAGGCTTGTCCGGCGGTGAAAAGCAAAAGCTCTCGTTGGTGAGGGCTTTGTCCAAAAACGCCGACGTTGTAATACTTGATGAACCCACAGCCGCGCTGGACACACAGAGCTCAAGGACGCTGCTTGAATACCTAAAAGGCATATGTATGGACAAAATCGTCATTCTGATAACCCATGACGCCGGGACGATAAGCAGCTGTGACCACGTTTTGCAAATGGACGCATTATCACGGGCCTAGATCCATCGCAGGCCCGAGTTGTGCAATCAGTATCCTTCGCGACTATAAACAGAGGAGTGTTGACGCTTGAAGAAAAAATACTGCGCTTTTATTTGCCTGACCTTCGCGTTCCTGCTGCTTGCCGCCTGCTCGGCGCAAGATATACACGAGGGCATTGAACTGACGCCTGAGTACATTTCGGACGACGGGCTGCTGATCAGTCTGGACGCCGGAGATGGACATGACATACTTGTTAAAATATGGTATTTGGAAAATGAAGAGTGGGGCTTATTAAATACGGCAGCTGTTTCGGTATCCGGACAAGACCAGGTATCGCTCAGCTTCGGGCGGTCGTTCAAGGGCCTGACAGTCACAACAGACAGCAGCGGCGGATGCAGCTTTTCCTGCAATTATGACCCGGCAAACGAGCTGGAAAACAGTGCGATGCAGGTTTGTACCGTCAAGGAACCGATAACAGCTGCCGCAGGCGAGGATATACCCATTGTCATACAGCTTTTCGGCAAGGGCACAGCAGAAGTGGAAGTTTCGCCGGACGTGTTCGACAGTCCGGAGATCCTGCCCGATTGCGAAGCCTCCTACATGTTGACCCTGTGCATTAAAGAGTAATCTGCACGCAAATCTCCGTTTTTTGCTATTTTTTCATCACAAATGCTTTGTTGTCCACCGCGCGCATAGTGGCCAGTATGCCGTCCAGGTGGTCGTATTCGTGCTGGATGAGCTCGGCCATGTCGTCGTCCATGCGCTTGCTGTGCTCCTGCCAGTTTTCGTCAGTGTAGTGCAGCAGGCAGTGCCGCCGGCGGCGCACACGCACCAGCAGCTTCGGGAAGGACATGCAGTCGTCCAGCAGCTCCATCTCCTCCTCGCCTATGAACTCCAGGCGCGGGTTGATGATGACGTACGGCCTGTCCGTCAGCATACATATCACGCGCTTTTGCACGCCTATCTGCGGCGCGGCGATGGCGCGGCCGAAGCCGTGTTCCCGGCGTATGGCGCGGATGCAGTCGAACAGGTCCTCGAACACGGGCCGGAGACCTTCCAGCTCCTCGCGCTCCACCGGCAGGCTGACCTCATAGAGCCGCTCGTCCCCTAGCAGCAGTACCTCACGTTCCATTTTTCAAGCTCCCCTCTCTTCCCTCGGTTTCAGCGCGCGCGTGGCGGCAAATGTCGGGATGTTCAGCTCGTGCAGCCGGCCCCAGCCGCTCGTGTCCTCGTATATGTCCGTGAGCCTGAACCCGGCCCGGAGCTGGCCGCCGAGCTGTTCTTCTATCGTGTGTGAAAACTGTATGCCGGAATTGCTGCCGAGCGATTCCTCATAGAGCTCCCGGTCGTGCAGCGGATCAAAGGGCAGCGCCCGCTCCAGGCGGCCCGTCTCCTCGCTGAAGGCATACTCAATGCCCAGGCCGAAGCCCGCCAGCAGCACGCCGCCGGCCTTGAGCACGCGGAAGCACTCGCGGAATATCGGCTCGACCTCCTCCACATAACAGTTCGACACCGGATGGAAAATGAGGTCGAAGCTCTCGTCATCAAAGGGCAGCCGCTTCGTCATGTCCGCGCGGATTATCTCCACCTCGTAGCCCTCGCGCTCGGCGACCATGCGCTCGCTGCGGCACTGTTCCTGTGAGTAATCCAGCAGCGTGCAGCGCGCGCCCAGCGCGGTGAAAATGGGCAGCTGCTGCCCGCCGCCGCTGGCCAGGCCCAGCAGCCTCTTGCCGTCCAGGCTGCCGAACCACTCGCGCGGCACCGCCTTCGTCGGCGTGAGGAAGACCTCCCAGTCCCCGCGCAGCGCGCGCTCGTAGCTCTCGTGCGGGATCGGCCGGCCCCATTCCCAGCCCTCGCGGCACCAACCGTTTATCGTCTCGGAATTTATCTCCTGATAGCCCATCCGCCTCTTACCTCCGCGCCTTTCTGCGCCCATTATAAACCCGGCCCGCCGCCTTTACAAGAAGCGGCGCTCGGCGATATGCACTTAATTTGGCAATTATTTTGTGAAGAATTGATAAAGCGCCGCTCCGGCTCTCTGCCCGGGTATGTTGAAATAGCGGAAATATATTCAGAGCGCTTGACAGTGAATATTCATCGTGCTAGATTACATACATCCCGCAGAAAGGAGCCGCGAACGATGTTTGCACGCAGCTTTAACAGCTTCAATACCCGAACCGGCCGCGGCTGCCGTCGCGCGGCAAATACCTGCGCTTGTGCGAATTCTGCCAATTATATACGCCTTATATGCCTGGACACTGCTCTTGCGGTGTCCATTTTTGCTGCCCTGCGTCTGGTTGCCATACGCCTTGTACGCCTTATATGCGCCGGCGTTATTGTACCCGGCGACAACCCAGAACGACCACCTTGGCTTACGGTATGCTGATTTAGGTATATACTTAAACCGGTTCCGACCAGGCGGTCGGGGCCGGTTTTTTGTATATAAATTGAATAATTCAGGAGGATAATGAAATGAAAAAATTCATCTGTCTCGTGCTGGTACTGGCCATGTGCAGCTTCCTGCTGGCCGGCTGCGGGCAGGACGCGGGCGACGCTGCGACCGACGCCCCGTCCACCGACGCCGTAACTACCGACGCGCCCGATGCCGGCGGTGAGGAAGAATCCGGCGGCGACACGACCGCCGTCTTCAAGTTCGGCGGCATTGGGCCTCTGACCGGTGAGAACGCCACCTACGGCGTCGCCGTCATGAACGGCGCGCAAATCGCGGTAAACGAGATCAACGCCGCCGGCGGCATCAACGGCTACCAGGTCGAGTTCAGCTTCCAGGACGACGTCTCCGACCCGGAGACCTCCGTCAACGCCTACAACAAGCTCATGGACGACGGCATGCAGATCCTCGTAGGGCCCGTGCTCTCCAGCCCGGCCATCTCCGTCTCCGCCCTGGCCTATGAGGACCGCGTATTCGCCCTGACCCCCAGCGCTTCCTCGCTGGATGTCGTCACCGGCAAGGACAACATGTTCCAGGTCTGCTTCACCGACCCCAACCAGGGCATGGGCTCCGCAACCTACATGGGCACCAACATGGCCGGCAGCAAGGTGGCCATCATCTACCGCAACGACGACCCCTACTCCCAGGGCATCCGTGACACCTTCGTCGCCGAGGCCGCCAATCAGGATCTCGAGATCGTATACGAGGGCACCTTCACCGCCGACACCTCGACCGACTTCTCCGTGCAGCTGACCGGCGCCCAGTCCGCCGGCGCAGATGTGGTCTTCCTGCCCATCTACTTCCAGCCCGCCTCTGTCATCCTCTCCCAGGCCAAGGCCATGGGCTATGAGCCGACCTTCTTCGGCGTGGACGGCATGGACGGCATCCTGACCCTCGAGAACTTCGACATGAGCCTCGCCGAGGGCGTCATGGTGCTGACTCCCTTCTCCGCCGACGCCACCGATGAGCTCACTGTGAACTTCGTCACCGAGTACAACGAGCGCTTCGGCGAGACCCCGAACCAGTTCGCCGCCGACGGCTACGACTGCATCTACGCCCTCAAGCAGGCCATCGAGGCCGCGGGCTGCACGCCTGAGACGGCCACCGAGGACATCTGCACCGCGATGATCGAGCAGTTCACCACCATGAGCTTCGACGGCCTGACCGGCACCGGCCTCACCTGGGGCACCGACGGCACCGTCAGCAAGCTGCCCATGGCTGTCGTCATTCACGACGGCGTGTACGTCTCCGCTGAGTAAGCTCATTCCCCAGTTCATGCGCAGGGCTGTCGGTCTTACCGGCAGCCTGTGCGCGTCTGAAAAAGAGGTGGAACCTGTTTGGAATTTCTATCCTATATGATAAGCGGCATCAGTCTCGGCAGCGTCTACGCCATCATAGCCCTGGGCTACACCATGGTCTACGGCATCGCCAAGATGCTCAACTTCGCCCACGGCGACGTCATCATGGTCGGCGGCTATGTGTCGCTGCTGGCCATGAGCTCGCTCGGCCTGCCCTGGTGGGCCGGGGCGCTGCTCGCCATGGTCGTCTGCACGGTGCTCGGCGTCGTGATCGAGGGCCTGGCCTACAAGCCGCTGCGCGCCGCGCCCTCGCTGGCCGTGCTCATTACCGCCATCGGCGTGAGCTACTTCCTCCAGAACGCAGCTCAGCTGCTCTGGGGCGCGAGCCCAAAGTCCTACACGCCCATCATCTCCGGCTCGCTCCAATTCGGCGGCCTGAGCATCAGCTATATCTCGCTGCTGACCATCGTCATGTGCGTCGTCATCATGGCTGCGCTCACCACCTTCACCAGCTGCAGCAAGACCGGCAAGGCCATGCGCGCCTGTTCCGAGGACAAGGGCGCGGCCCAGCTCATGGGCATCAACGTCAACCGTACCATCAGCCTCACCTTCGCCATCGGCTCGGGGCTCGCCGCCATTGCCGGCGTGCTGCTGTGCTCCTTCAACACCTCGCTCATGCCCACCACCGGCTCCATGCCCGGCATCAAGGCCTTCACCGCGGCGGTCTTCGGCGGCATCGGCTGCATCCCCGGGGCCTTCCTCGGCGGGATACTGCTCGGCATCATCGAATCCATGGCCAAGGCCTACATCTCTACCCAGCTTGCAAACTCCATCGTCTTCGCCGTGCTCATCATCACGCTGCTGGTGCGCCCGGCGGGCCTGCTCGGCAAATATGTGCCGGAGAAAGTCTGAGGCGGCCAGGATGAACAAAGTCAGGAAAATCAGGCTCGGCAGGGCCAGGATAACGGATTACGCGACCTATCTCGGCGTGGTCGCGGCCTTCCTCATAGTGAACGGGCTCATGAACGAGGGCGCGCTCACCCGCTCCTTCACCGGGCAGCTCGTGCCCATCTGCTGCTACATCGTCATGGCGGTCTCGCTGAACCTTACGGTCGGCATACTGGGCGAACTCAGCCTCGGCCACGCCGGCTTCATGAGCGTCGGCGCCTTCACCGGCGTCGTCGCGGCGATGAGCCTGCAAAACATACTGCCCTCAGAGCCGCTCAGGCTGGCTGTCGCGCTCGTGGTCGGCGCGGCCTTTGCCGCCGCTGCGGGCCTCATCGTCGGCGTGCCGGTGCTCAGGCTGCGCGGCGACTACCTCGCCATCGTCACCCTAGCCTTCGGCGAGATCATAAAGGAGCTCATAAACTGCCTTCTCGTCGGCTGCGACGAGAACGGTCTGCACATCATCTTCAACGCCACGGGCACCAAAAGCGCCACTGACCTCGGCCTGAGCGAAACGGGCAAGGTCATCATAAAAGGCGCCCAGGGCGCGACGGGCACCGAGACGATAGCCAGCTTCACGGCGGGCTTTGTGCTCATAATGATAACCCTCGTCGTCGTACTCAACCTCGTGCGCAGCCGCTCTGGCCGCGCCATCATGGCCCTGCGCGACAACCGCATCGCGGCCGAGTCCGTGGGCATCAACATCACGAAATACAAGCTCATGGCCTTCATCACCTCGGCGGCCCTCGCCGGGGCGGCGGGCGCGCTCTACGGCCTCAACTACTCCAACCTCACGGCGTCGAAGTTCAACTTCAACACCTCGATACTCATCCTGGTCTTCGTCGTGCTTGGCGGGCTCGGCAACATCTGGGGCTCCATCCTCGCCGCCACGGTGCTGACCATCCTGCCCGAGGCGCTCAGGGGCTTTGAGGACTACCGCATGCTCGTCTACGCCGTCGTGCTCATCCTGGTCATGCTGGCTACGAACAACGCGGCGCTCAAGTCCATGCTCGCAAAGCTGTTTTCACCGCTGCCGGCGATGTTCTCCGGGAAGGCGAAAGGAGGCGCGGCAAGTGGCCAAGGTTAAATCCAAAAACGAGAGCCCGCTGGTCTCGATGCCCAGCGGCGCCTATATCCCCGAGCGCGACCTCGACAAGCTGCCCGTGCTCGAGGCCCGGCACCTCGGCATAGACTTCGGCGGCCTGAAAGCCGTGGACGACTTCAACCTCGTCATCGGCCGCACGGAGATAGCCGGGCTCATCGGCCCGAACGGCGCGGGCAAGACCACGGTCTTCAACCTGCTCACAAAGGTCTATCAGCCCACGCGCGGCTCGATAATGGTGGACGGCAGGGACACGAACGGCATGAGCACCGTACAGGTCAACAAGCTCGGCGTAGCGCGCACCTTCCAGAACATCCGCCTGTTTTCCAACCTCTCCGTCGAGGACAACGTGAAGCTCGGCCTGCACAACCAGATAAAATACGGCATGCTCGGCGGCATACTGCGTCTTCCGTCATATTGGAAGCAGGAGCGCATAGCGCACGAGCGGGCCCTGGAGCTGCTGAGCCTCTTCGACATGCAGGACATGGCGGACAAGAAGGCCGGTTCCCTGCCCTACGGCGCCCAGCGCAGGCTGGAGATAGTCCGCGCGCTCGGCACCAACCCCGCGCTGCTGCTGCTCGACGAGCCCGCCGCAGGCATGAACCCCTCAGAGACGGCGGAGCTCATGGAGAACATAATGAAAATACGCGACACCTTCCAGATAGCCATCCTGCTCATCGAGCACGACATGAACCTGGTCATGGGCATCTGCGAGGGCATCTGCGTACTCAACTTCGGCAAGGTCATAGCCAAGGGCACCCCGGCGGATATCCAGTCCGACCCCGTGGTCATCGAGGCTTACCTCGGCCGCAGGAAGGAGGCCTGAGCGTGGGACAGATACTCAAGGTCGAAAACATCAACGTCTACTACGGGGCCATCCACGCGATAAAGGGCATCTCCTTCCATGTGGACGAGGGCGAGATCGTGACGCTCATCGGCGCGAACGGCGCGGGCAAGTCCACCACGCTGCAGACAATTTCCGGCCTGAACCACACGCGCACGGGTTCCATAGAGTTCTGCGGCGAGAACATCGCCAAACTGCCGCCGCACAGGATAGTCGAAAAGGGCCTGGCCCAGGTGCCCGAGGGCCGGCGCATCTTCCTGCAGATGAGCGTGCAGGAAAACCTCGAGATGGGCGCCTTCACCCGGCGCGGCGGCGTGCCCGAGGAGGAGCTGGAGAAGGTCTTCGACCAGTTCCCGCGGCTGAAGGAGCGGCGCAGGCAGACCGCCGGCACGCTCTCCGGCGGCGAACAGCAGATGCTCGCGATAGGCCGGGCGCTCATGAGCCGCCCGAAGCTCCTCATGCTCGACGAGCCCTCCATGGGCCTTGCGCCCATACTGGTGGAGCAGATATTTGAAATCATCCTCCGCCTGCACGAGGGCGGCACCACTATATTATTAGTGGAGCAGAACGCGCAGATGGCGCTCTCGGTGGCCGGGCGGGCCTACGTCATGGAGACGGGGCGCATCAGCCTCAGCGGCACCGGCAGGCAGCTGGCAGAGAGCGACGAGGTCAAAAAAGCCTACCTGGGCGGCCTGTAAAGGCCATCCACACGAAGAAGCGGACGCCGATAAGGCGTCCGCTTTTGTTCTTTATTTTGCGTATTCACATCCCGCAGGCCCGGCGCAGGCTTATGAACTCGGGCCGGGCGATGCCGGCGCTCAGGGCGCAGACGGCGTATTTGTAGCCAGGCTCAAGGTCGAACTCGGCGAAGTGCCAGCGCCTGTCTTCGCCGGCGCGGCGCAGGCCTATGCCCTCGCCTATCGTCACCTCAAAGCCGTCCAGGGGCAGGGACATGCCCAGGCCCGTGGCCTTCATATAGCTCTCCTTGAGCGTCCACAGCCTGTAAAAGCGCTCGCGCCTCTCGGCCGCGTCGGGCCCGGACATTATATAGCTGTACTCGCCCGCGTAGAAGAAGCGCCGGGCTATGCCGAGCTCTATGTCCCGCACGCGCTCAACGTCGCAGCCGACTTCGCTTTCCGACACGGCGCACATGACGCGCTCTTCCGAGTGGGAAAGGTTGAACTGCGGCCGGGCGCGGCCGGCCAGGGCCGGCTTGCCCTGCGGGCCGTATTCCAGGCTGTAGCTGCGGACGCCTTCCCGCCTGAGCATGGTGTCCAGCAGCAGCCAGGCCGCCAGCGAGAGCTGCTTGTCCTTCCTGAACCGGAAGCGCTCCGCACGCTCCCGCCGCTCCGGCGGGGCCGCGGCGAGCACACGGCGGAACAGCGCCTCGTCCGCCAGCTCCGCCGCGTCCGCGCAGCAGACGAGCACCTCACTCATCCGCCCTGCCTCCGAAAAAGCCCAGGGTATAGAGCGCGTTCACCGCCTGCCTTATATACCGCTCGCCCGTCAGAGGCCAGGCAAAGCCCAGGCGGTAGAGCGCCTTGACCGTGAAGCTATTGTCCGAGCCGACGAAGGTCCGGTCGGCCTTGCCGCTGTTCAGATAGGCTATGAGCGGCGAGATGTCCATGTTCCGGCTCTCGTCGGCCAGCAGCGCCTCAAAGCTGCTGCGGAATTTCTCGTCCTTCACCACGCGGATGTTTACGCCGTAATCCGCCATAACGGCCAGGACGTTCGCCATGTGGACGTGGTGGCAGTTGTAGGCGTGGAACACGGTGAACTTGTCCGGCGTACCCGCCAGGGTTATGACGGCCCGGGCCGTGCAGTCTATGGGCGAGAACTCCGCGGGCGTGTCCATGCCGCTCACCGGGAAGCAGCCGATGATGCCGTAGGCGCGCAGGCGCTTCATAAAACCGTTCGTCGAGTAGTTTATCTGGAACTCGCCGTCGCTCTCGCGGCTCATAAGGTTGCCGACGCGGATGACCTTGCCCCTCAAACCGCGCGACACCGCCTCGAGCACCGCCTTCTCCGCCCGGAACTTCGTGTCCGCATACTTGTTGTCCAGCGCCTGGCCGAAGTAGAGCATGTTCTCCTTGAGCTTCACGTCCTCGGGGATGTGCCCGTCCACGGACTCGCCCGCTATGCTCACCGTCGAGATCTGGATGAGCTTCTTGTGCCTAGCCTCGCAGATGGAGATGAGGTTTTCAACGCCCTGGACGTTTATCCTGTCGAGCAGGTCGTCCTTCACGAAGTGCTTCACGCAGGCCGCGCAGTTTATGACCGTGTCGAACTCGTATTCCCGGAGCTTGCCGCCCAGGTTCTTGTCCGTTATATCGCCGTCCACCACGACGATCCGGCTGCCGAACTCGGCGTCGAAGGTGTCGTCGAAGTAGTACATGAACATCATCTTGAGCCGCGACTCGGGAGTCTGGCTCCTGCCCCGGCGCACCAGGCAGTAGATGCGCTCGCAGCCGGCCTTCATCAGCTCGCGCACGACGTGGATGCCCAGGTAGCCCGTAGCGCCCGAGACCAGCACATGGCCTATGTCCTTGCGGCTTATCTCGTCCACATAGTCCGGGCAGTTGTATTTGAGCACCTCGCACAGCGGGTCCTTCGCCTCCGTCCGGGACGTGACGCCGGCCTTGGACGGCCTCGGCTGCTCCGCCTCGGCCACGGCCTGCCTGCCCGCGATGAAGGCCGCGAGCTTCTCGGGCGTGGAGTAGTCGAACACGTCCGAGTACACCGCGTTTATATTCTCCGTCATGCACTTCATGGCCACCTTCGAGGCCGAGAGCGAGGTGCCGCCCAGGGCGAAGAAGTCGTCGTCGGCATAGACCTTCTCCACGCCCAGGGCCATGGCGAAGATGCCGCACAGCCGCCGCTCGAGCTCGCCCGAGGGCTCCCTGCCGCTGCGGGCCTTCGTCTCCGTGACGGGCTCGGGCAGGGCGCGTTTATCCACCTTGCCGTTGCTCGTCATGGGCAGGCTGCTCAGGTGCACGAACACGCTGGGTATCATATACGCCGCCAGGGTCTTGCCCATGAACGCGCCCAGGCTCTGGCTGTCCACCGGCGACTCCGAGACGTAGTAGCCGCACAGGTACTGCTCGTTGCCCTCGCCCTTCACCAGCACCACGCTGCGCTTTATGCCCTCGAAGCGGTTCATGACGTTCTCTATCTCGTCCAGCTCCACGCGCAGGCCGCGCAGTTTTATCTGGTTATCGCTCCTGCCGCAGTGGACTATCTTGCCGTCGCCGTTCCAATAGGCGATGTCGCCGCTGCGGTAGGCCCTCAGCCCGCTGTAGCTGATGAACTTCTCCCGCGTCTGCTCCTCCAGCCCGACGTAGCCGCGGCCCACGCTGCCGCCCAGGATGGTCAGCTCGCCCCGGGCGTATTCCGGCAGGATGTTGTCGTAGCTGTCGAGCATATAGACCTTGGTGTTCCCCGCCGGGCGGCCTATCGTGACGTGCTCGCCGTCGAGCTCGTCTATCGTGACCGTGACCGTGGTCTCCGTCGGGCCGTAGCTGTTGAAGATGGTGCCCTCGAAGCCCGCGTCGCGCATTTTCTGATACAGCAGCGCCGGGAAGGGCTCCGCGCCTATGATGATGGCGTGCAGGGCGCGTATCGCCTCGCAGCACTGCGGGAAGTCCAGCATCGTCTGCATATAGCTCGGCGTGCACTTCATCATGTCCACGCCCGTCTCGCGCATCATTTTGGCGAGCAGGATGGGGTTGTGTATCTCCTCCTCCGTAGCCAGGGCCACGCTCTGGCCGTGGTAGATTGGCATCATCTCCTCGATGACCGAGACGTCGAAGGTGATGGCGGCAAGGCCGAGGAAGACGCCGGTGTTGTCCACATAGTCGTGGGCCAGCACGTTCTTGTCGTGGTATTGCAGCAGGTTCATGAGGTTGCGGTGCTCTATCATCACGCCCTTGGGCCGGCCCGTGGAGCCGGAGGTGTAGATGCAGTAGGCCAGCGAATCCGGCGCAGGCGCGATGCCCGGGTCGGAGGCGTCCGCGCCCTCGTACAGCTCCTCGAGCAGCAGCAGGCCGACGCCCAGCCCGTCGAAGAGCGCCCTGCGGCCCTCGTACAGCGCGCGCGTCGTTATGACGTACTTCGCCCCGGAGTTGCTGAAGATATAGGCGATGCGCTCGTCGGGGTAGGCCGGCTCCGTTGACAGGAAGGCCCCGCCGGACTTCATTATGCCCTGGCGTATGGCGTAGACGTCCACGCACCTGTCCATGTACAGGCCCACGATGTCCTCGGGGCCGACGCCCCTGGCGATGAGGCCGTGGGCTATCTTGTTCGCGCGCTCGTTGAGCTGGCTGAAGCTGAGGCTCTGCCCCGCCGAGACCACGGCGAGCTTGTCCGGATGCAGGCGCACCTGGCGCTCGAGCAGCTGCGGCGCGGCGAGCGGCTCCACCAGCCCCTCGGTGTCGTTATAGCGCTCCATGCGCCGCGCGGCCCGGTCGGAGAGAACGGAGACCTCGCGCAGCGTCTCCTTCACGAGCAGCTCCGACACGGCCATGTCGCAGGCGTCGAGGAAGCTCTCGATATACCTGCGGCTGAAACGGTCGCTGCGGTACTCGCAGAACCAGCGTATCCTGCCGCCCTGGAGGAAGACGTTCAGGTTCAGCGGGGCCTTGACCTGGTCGAGGCCGAGCGTTATCTGCCGCACCGGCTCGCCGCACAGCTCGTTGAAGTCAAAGTCCTCGCCCTGGTAGGCGAACATGACGTCCGGTTTCAGACCGAAGCCCCGGCTGATCTCGCCGAAGGAGTAGATGTCGCTGCCCATGCTCTCTATCATCTGCGCGCCCGTAGCGGCGACGTACTCCGTCACCGTCCTGCCGCCGTCGGCCTTCGTCAGGCTGCACACCACGGGGTAGGTCTTCACGAGCATGGCGAGACTGCGGCTCAGGCGCGAGTCGCTCCTGCCGTTGTAGATGGTCGTGAACACGGCCTTCTCTTTGCGGCAGAACTTAGAGAGCGTCAGGCCGAAAGCCGCCGTGAAAAAGCCGTTCAGGCTCAGCTTGTTCGCCTCGCAGAAGTGCTTCACGTCCTCCGCTGTGGCGTATTCGCCGTAGTATTCCATATCCGCCGAGCCCGCTTTCGGGCCCTCGCGCAGGTCGCCGGCGGGCAGGCAGTCCATGTCCGCGTCCGCGAGCAGGCGCGCGTAGTAATCCTTCGCACGCTCATAGTAGTCCCCGGCGCGGTTCTTTTCCTCTGCCAGCACCGCCTCAAATGCGCTGTACCGCTCGCGCTCGGGCCGCTCGCCCGCGTAGGCGCGCGAGACGTCTTCAAAAAAGATGAGCAGCGAGGTGCCGTCGCAGATGATGTGGTGCATGTCTATGAAGAGGTAGTTCTTGTCCGCCTCAATGAGCTTTATCCTGAAAAGCCGCCCGCCGAGCAGCTCGTACGGCTGCACGAGCCCGGCCTTGAGCTCGTCTATGCTGCCCGCGCGCAGGTACTCCACGTCCAGCGGCGTGAAGGCCTCGTCGTCGAGCCGCTTCTGGCGGATGCCGCCGTCCTTGTCCATGAAGAGCCGTGTCTTTATATACGGGTGCGCGTTCACCGCCTCAGCCAGCGCATTGCGCAGCCTGTCCAGCTCGATATTCCCTCCGAGCTCCAGCAGGATGGGTATGTTGTAAACCGTGCTGCCCGCGTTCGCAGTGGAGTCTATGAAGATGCCCTCCTGGTTCTTCGTCAGGCCGTAGTCCGCGAAGTTCTCGAACTGTTCCTCCTCCGTGCCGGCAGTGAGGAAGGCCTCGAGCTTCTCCACCGTGTCGTTTTCCTTCAGATCCTTCGTCTGCACCGTCCTGTCGAAGGCCTTGGACAGCAGCACGTTCAGCCGCACGGCCCCGACTGAGGTCAGGCCCGCGAGGTAGATATTCGTGTTGATGCCGAAGCTGTCCGTGCCTATGACCTCGGCGACGATGTCGAAGATGCGCTTTTGCGTATCATTCTGCGGCGGCACGCTGTCCTCAAAGGTGCGCTTCGGCACGGGCAGGGCGCGCTTGTTGACCTTGTGGTTCTGGTTGAGCGGTATCCTGTCTATCTGCATCGTCACCGCCGGCACCATGTAGGGGGGCTTT
This sequence comes from uncultured Oscillospiraceae bacterium, assembly GCA_944387285.1. Classification (GTDB taxonomy): domain Bacteria; phylum Bacillota; class Clostridia; order Oscillospirales; family Oscillospiraceae; genus Scatomorpha. The sequence continues at coordinate 18,595 of CALXEH010000031.1, forward strand.
TCGGTCATGATAAACTCGCCCAGCGCCCCGACGTCCACCGGCTCGTCCGAGACCACGTAGGCCGCGAGATATTTCCCGCCTCCCGGGTCGTCGTAGGCTACCACAGTGGCGTCCTTGATGCCCGGGAACTTGCGGACGATCTCCTCCACCTCCGAGAGCTCTATGCGGAAGCCGCGCACCTTGACCTGCGCGTCCCGCCTGCCCACGAACTGCACCGAGCCGTTTTCCATGAACCGCACTACGTCGCCCGTGTGATAGGCCCGGCTGAACTCCGGCTTATCGCAGAAGGGGTTTTCCGTGAAGGCCTTCGCCGTCTGCTCGGGCCGGTTAAGGTAGCAGCGCCCGACCTGCGGACCCGCCACCCAGAGCTCACCCACCGCGCCCGGCGGCAGGAGTTTGCCGTTCTTGTCCACGACGTAGAGCTTCACGTTCTCAAGTGCCGGGCCGATGGGCACGTCCTTGTACCGCCTGTCCACCTTCGCTATCGTCACAAGGATGGTTGTCTCCGTAGGGCCGTAGGCGTTGTGCAGCGTATACGAAGGCGGGTCGAGCGGCACAAGCTTCTCACCGCCGACCGTCAGGTGTTTCAGTGTCGTCGTGCCCTCCATGAGCGCGAACTGGCGGCCCACCTGGGTGGTTATCATGCTGTGCGTTATGCCGTTTTTGTTGTAATACTCCTGCAGCTCGAGCAGGCTCAGGCGCATCTGCTCGCTGATTATATACAGCGCCGCGCCGCTCGTCAGAGCAGGATAGGTGTCGAACATGTTCGCGTCGAAGCCGTAGCTGGCGTAGGCCGTGACGCGCGAGTCCGTGCCTATTCCGAAGTATTTCCTAGCCCAGGCGCAGAAGGCCATGAGGTTGCCGTGCTCGAGCATGACGCCCTTGGGCAGGCCCGTCGAGCCCGAGGTGTAGAGCATGATGAAGAGGTCGCCCGGCTCAGGCGTGGGCAGGTACTCGTCGCAGTCTTCAAGCAGCGGTATCACGTCCGTCTTCATCACCGGCAGGCCGAGCTGCGCGTCCACCAGGCCCTCGAGCTCGTCCGTCGTGATAAGCAGCCGCGCGCCCGAGTCGCTGAGCATCAGGTTCAGCCGCTCCGGCGGGTAGCTCGGGTCCATGGGCAGGTACGCACCGCCGGCCTTGAGTATGCCCAGGGCGCAGATGACCATGTACTCGCACCTGGGTATGAGCACGCCCGTCACCGTCTCGCTGCCTATGCCGCGCCGCCGCAGGCATTTTGCGAGTATGTCCGTCAATCTGTCGAGCTCAGCATAGGTGAAGCTCTTGTCGAGGTACACCAGCGCCGTGTTCTCCGGGTGCAGCCTCGCCTGCTCGCGGAAAAGCTCCACCACCGTGCGCTCGCGGTCGTAGTCGCGCTCAGTGGCGTTGAAGCGCTCTATCTGCGCCCAGGCCGCGTCGTCCGCCAGCTCCACCTCGTCCACATATTCCCGGACGAGGAACTCCTGCGCCGCCTTCGCATATGCCCGGGCCATGTTCTCCACGAGGCCCCGGCTGAACATGTCCGCCCTGTAGCCGACATGCAGCTGGTAGCGCCCGCCGCCGAGGTCCGAAAGCTCGAATATGAGCGCCGTGTTCTCTATATGCTTCTCGTCGTAGATGCGCTCGACCTCCATGTCCGAGCCGCGCATGAGCTCATAGGCCAGGAGACGGCCCTGGAAGGCAAAGTTCACATCCGCCCTCACGCCGTATTCCGCGGCCAGCTCCTCAAAGGAATAGAGGTCGTTCTCGCGGCTCGCCATGAGCGCGTCGCCGCTTCTTCTTAGGAAGTCTCTTATCGCCGCGTTGCCGCCATAGTCCGCGACGAAGGGCATGGTCTTCACCAGCATTGAATACACGCTGCGGTTTTCTGGCAGGCGTCGTCCATCGTAGACCGTGGCTATGACGCTCTCGTCCCTGTAGTTGTACTTGCCGACCAGAAAGCCCATGACCGAGGTGAAAAACGCCGTGGTCGAAACGCCGATCTCCCTGCGCAGGGCCTTAAGCGCCGCTGCATCTATCTCGAACTCGTGCGTGAGCCAGCCCTGGCGCGGCTCGTCCTCGAAGACGTCCCGGACGGGCAGGCAGTCGCCGTCGCGCCCGTCGAGCAGACGGGTGTAAAACTCCTTCGCGCGCTGGTATTCCTCCCCGCCCTCGGCCTTCGCCTCGTCCAGGGCGACGTCCATGCCGCTGCGCGGCTCCGTCTCCAGCGCCTGGCCGTCATAGGCGGCGCGCAGCTCGTCCGCAAGCATCCAGTGCGTGCCGCCGTCCATGATGATGTGGTGGAAATCCTCGAACAGATATCGCGCCGTGGGCGTGACGTAGATCTCAAACCGTGTCAGGCAGCCGCCCAGCAGCTCGAAGGGCCGCACGAGCTGAGAGCGCAGGGCCTCGAACTGCGCGTCCGTCAGTTCCCTGACCTCCACCCGGCAGGAGCCCTCGGCTATGCGCTGCATGACCCGGCCCTCGCCGTCTAGGTACAGCTGGGTCTCGAGTCCGGGATGCGCCCTCACGACGGCCTCGAGCGCCGCCTTGAGCCGCTGCGTGTCTATGCCCTCGCCCAATTTTGCGAGGAAGGGCAGGTTGTACAGGGTGTATTCCGGTGCGTTCATGCACTCGATATAGATGCCCAGCTGGGTCTTGCTCAGCGGCGCCTGCTTGTTGCTGCTCATTTGCGTGCCTCCTTTTAAAGCGCTATGCTCGTGTAGTTCATGCCTATCATCTGTGTCGTCTCAAAGCCGGGACAAAGCTCCCGGAGCCGTTCCAGCGGTTTTTTATCCTTCAGCAGGCTGTAATCCCTGCCCATGTCCTTTATATAGAGCGCGCCGTCGCGAACTATTATGTCCGCGGCGCCCCTGCCCCTCGAGGCCGGCGCCTCCGAATACGCGCTGCGCGCGAGCTCAAGGGCCGCGGCGCACAGCCGCTTCACGTCGCCTGCACCGGGATAGTTCGCGCGCGCATGCTCCGCAGCGGCCTGCGCCGCCTGCTCTGCCTGCGCCGAGTCGTTCACGTCCACGGAGAGCTCCAGCTCGGGCTGTTCCGGCTCGCGCAGCATGAAAAGCCCGTGCAGCTGCCCGCCGGAGCGCTTCACCTTCCGCCGCGCCGAGAGCACGATGAACGCCGCCGTCAGCAGCTCGTTCACCGTATACGACAGCCAGATGCCGTTGCTGTCCAGCACGCGCGAGAGCAGGTAGCAGACCGGCACGATGATGCAGAAGCCCTCCAGCGCGCAGATCTGCATGGCGAAACCAGACCTGCCGCTCGACTGGGCGTAGTACATGTACTTGAACGAGAAGCCTATGCCCGTGAAGGCGATAGAAAACAGCCTTACGGCGGTGCGGCCTATCGCCGCGGTGTCCGCCCCGTCCACGCCGTAGATAGCCATGATGGCGTCCGGGAAGAGCTCGAAGAGCAGCGTGACGCCTATGCAGCAGCAGAGTATGAGCTTGAGCGACTTCCTCACGGTCAGGCGGATGGCGGTGTAGTCCTTCGCGCCGCTGAAGGCGCTGACCATGGGCATCATGGTCTGGGCCCCGCCGGCTATGAACATGGACACGAAGGACAGGCAGAAGGAGCAGATCGAAAAGGCCGCAAGCCCCGCCTGCCCCGCCGTCTCGGTGACTATCATGTTGAATATCCACATCTTTGCGAACATCAGCGCCTGGCCGAAGATGGAGGACACGCTCATCCGGAACATGTCGCCGTAGAGCTTCAGGTCTGCGCGGCGCAGCCGGGAAAGCCGCAGGCTCCTGCCCTTCGAGAAGACGTAGATGAGGTAGAGCCCCGTGCCGACGGCGTTGCCGGTGATGGTGGCGAGCGCCGCGCCCTCGATGCCCATGCCGAAGCCGCGCATATACACCACGTCCAGCACGAGGTTCGTGGCGTTGGCGATGACGAGCGCCGTGGATGAGAGCCGCGGCTGCCCGTCGGACTTGATTATGTAGGGGAAGATGAGCGTCACAAAGGTGAAGGGCGAACCGAGCAGGTACACGCGCAGGTAGTCCGCGACGAGCTGGGTCAGCCCCGATTCGCCCGAGAGGAAGCCCGCGACCTGCCAGGTGCAGAAAAGCCCCAGCAGCACGCCGATCAGGCTCACGAAGGCCCAGGCGATGCACGAGAGCGTCAGGCACTTGTTCGCGGCTTGCTCGTCCAGCCGGCCCTTGAGCATGGAGATGCACGAGGCCGAGCCTATGCCGAACATGCCGCTCACCGCCGTGTAGCAGAGCGTGATAGGCAGTATCAGGTTCACCGCCGCAAGCGCGTCGTCGCCCAGAATATTCGACACGATGATGGAGTCCACGATGAGGCTCAGGGATATGGACGCCGCCATCATCACGGAGGGCAGGAAAAACTCCATGAACTTCCTGCCGACCAGCGCGCCGTTTCTCTCAAGTTCGCAATTTAAGCCCTTTTCCATGTCCGCACTCCGTTTCAGGCGCATTTTCTCTTATACATTATACATATTTTTCTTCACCTTGTCACTACCCATTGTGCGCGGCCCTGGGTTTGAGTTATAATGTGCACAGCACATAGAGAAGGGATCATCGGATGAAGAGGCTGGCTATCGGCATTATGGCGCACGTCGACTCGGGCAAGACCACCCTGAGCGAGGCGCTTTTATATCGCTCCGGCGCGCTGCGGAAGCTCGGGCGCGTGGACCATGGGGATGCGTTCCTGGACACGGACACGCTCGAGCGCGCGCGGGGCATCACCATATTTTCAAAGCAGGCGCTGCTCAAGCTGCCCGACGCGGAGCTGACGCTGCTGGACACGCCGGGGCATGTGGATTTCTCCGCCGAGGCGGAGCGGGCCCTGCGGGTCATGGACTGCGCCGTGCTGGTAGTGAGCGGCACGGACGGGGTGCAGAGCCACACGGAGACGCTCTGGCGCCTGCTCGAACGGCACCGCGTGCCGGTCTTCGTCTTTGTTAACAAGCTCGACCTCGCCGGGGCGGATCGCGCCGAGCGCCGCGCCGAGCTGCAGGGCCGCCTGGGCTCGGGCTTTGTGGACATGCTCGACCCCGGCAGCCTCGACGAGCTCGCGCTCTGCAGCGAGGAACTGCTGGAGACCGTCATGGATGGCCGCCGGCCCAGCGCCGCGCAGCTTTCCGCTGCGGTGGCGCGGCGCGAGCTATTCCCCTGCTTTTTCGGCTCGGCCCTGCGGCTCGAGGGCGTGGATGAGCTGCTCGAGGCGCTGGTGAGCTACGCGCCCGCGCCGCCCGAGCGCCCGGACTTCGGCGCGCGCATCTTCAAGGTCACCCGCTCGGAGGACGGGCAGCGCCTCACCTGGCTGAAGGTCACGGGCGGCGAGCTGAAGGTCAAGGCCGAGCTGGCCTCGCGTCCCGACGCTAGGCGGCAATGGCGCGGCAAGGCCGACCAGCTGCGGCTCTACTCCGGCGCGAAGTTCCAGATGCTGAACAGCGCCCCGGCGGGCACTGTCTGCGCCGTCACCGGGCTTGCGGACAGCTACCCCGGCGAGGGCCTGGGCTTTGAGCCGGACGCCGCTGCGCCCTCTCTCGAGCCAGTGCTGCGCTACCGTGTGGAACTGCCCGCGGGCGCGGATGCCGCGACGGCGCTCAGGCAGCTGCGGGAGCTGGAGCAGGAGGACCCGACGCTCCACGTCGTCTGGGACGAGCGGCTGGGCGCGGCCTTCCTGCAGCTCATGGGCGAGGTGCAGCTCGAGGTGCTGCAGAGCCTCATCGAGCGCCGCTTCGGCCTGCGCGTAGGCTTCGACGAGGGCGGCATACTCTACCGCGAGACGCTCAGCACCCGGGTCGAGGGCGTGGGCCACTTCGAGCCGCTGCGGCACTATGCCGAGGTACACCTGCTCCTGGAGCCGGGCGAGCCGGGCAGCGGCCTCGTCCTGGCCTCGGACTGCCGGGAGGACGAGCTGGCCGTGAACTGGCAGCGGCTCATCCTGACGCATCTGGCGGAGAAGACCCACCTCGGGCCGCTGACCGGCTCGCCGCTCACCGACCTGCGGATAACGCTGCGCTCCGGCCGCTCGCACCCTAAGCACACGGAGGGTGGGGACTTCCGCCAGGCCACCTACCGCGCGGTGCGCCAGGGCCTGCGCACGGCGGCGGCGCAGGGCGGCTGCGTGCTGCTCGAGCCCTGGTACGACTTCACCCTGCGCCTGCCGCAGGAGTCCGTGGGCCGGGCGCTGGCGGATATGCAGCGGCTCTCTGCGGAGTTCGAGCCGCCAGAGACCGAGGGCGAGACGGCGGTAATACGCGGCTCGGCGCCGGTGTCCGAACTGCGCGGCTACGCGAGGGAGCTGGCGGCCTACACCAAGGGCCGGGGCCAGCTCGGCTGCCTGCCGGGCGGCTACTGGCCCTGCCACGACGCGGACAGGGTCATCGCCGAGGCGGGCTACGACGCGGACGCGGACACGGCGAACACGGCCGACTCGGTGTTCTGCGCGCACGGCGCGGGCTATGTCGTGCGCTGGGACGAGGTGCCCGCGCACATGCACCAGCCCAGCATCTTCGCGCGGGAACGCCGGGCTGAGCGCACGGAGCCGTCCGAGCGCGCCTCGGCCTACCGGAACATGCTGGCCTCGGACAAGGAGCTCATGGCCATCTTCGAGCGCACCTACGGCCCGGTGCGGCGCGACCCGGTACAGGCCATGCGTCCGGCGAAGCGTCCGGAGAGCACGGGGACATACCGCAGGCCGTCAAAGCCCGGCCCCGAGGGCCCGGAGCATCTGCTCGTGGACGGCTACAACGTCATCTTCTCCTGGGACAGCCTGCGCGAGATAGCCGAGGACAATATGGACGCCGCGCGCCAGCGGCTTATGGACATACTGTGCAACTACGCGGGCTACCGCCAGATCGTGCCCATCCTGGTCTTCGACGCCTACAAGGTCAAGGGCGCGGAGCGTGAGGTGGAGAAATACCACAACCTCTATGTGGTTTATACGAAGGAAGCCGAGACTGCGGACATGTATATTGAAAAAACTACGCACGAGATCGCAAAAAAGTATTCCACGCGGGTCGTGACCTCGGACACGACGGAGCAGATCATCATCCTCGGCGCGGGCGCGATGCGCGTGTCCTCGCAGGCCTTCGAGGAAGAAGTCCGCGCGGTGGAGGACGAAATACGCAGATACCTCGGCAGCCAGGGCCGGTGAACGGTCCCGTCCGCAGGCCGCGGGCCGTCCGGCAGGGCGGCCCGCGTTTTGCTCTCAATATCAGAAATGCGACTGTTTCTACCCCGTGAAGCGTGGTATAATGCAAATAATGGGACAGCAAAACCGGCCGCTTTTCCCGTTCAAACCGAAGATATCGGCTTAATGTGTAAAGAAAACGGACAAACGTGGATTTTTGGCTGTAGATTTTTAGCATCAGCCGCGATATACTGTACCGGTCAGAATATAAGGACATATTCTGGAAGCGGCTTGCCGCACTTGTATAGTTCACATCCATAGAGGCCGTTATGTTTGCCTCAATGATCTCTGACTGCTGAAAGGAAGATTCGCAATGGCACAGAAGAAAACCGATACTGCCAATAAGAAAGTCAGCGCCGAAGAGCCCGTGACCCCTGTCGCGGAAAAGGCAGCCCCTGCCGAGCAGGCCGCTGCTCCTGCTGAGAAGAAAAAGACCGTGAAGAAGGCCGCCTCCGAGAAGGCCGCGCCCGCCGAAAAGAAGACTGCCGCGAAGAAGACTGCCTCCACCGAAAAGAAGGCCGCCTCCACGGAGAAGAAGACCACTGAGAAGAAGGCTGCTTCAACCGAGAAGAAGACCACCGCCCGCAAGCCCGCTTCCACCGCGAAGAAGGCCGTCAAGAAGACCGCGCCCGTGGTCGAGGAGACCGCGCCCGTCGTCGAGGAGACTGCTCCTGTCGTTGAAGAGACTGCGCCCGTCGTCGAGGAAGCTGCGCCCGTCGTCGAGGAAGCTGCGCCCGTCGTCGAGGAAGCTGCGCCCGTCGTCGAGGAGGCCGCGCCCGTCGTCGAGGAGACTGCTCCTGTCGTTGAAGAGACTGCGCCCGTCGTCGAGGAAGCTGCGCCCGTCGTCGAGGAGACTGCTCCTGTCGTTGAAGAGACTGCGCCCGTCGTCGAGGAGACTGCTCCTGTCGTTGAAGAGACTGCGCCCGTCGTCGAGGAGGCCGCGCCCGTCGTCGAGGAGGCTGAACCTGTAGTTGAGGAGGCTGCGCCCGTGTTTGACGTTTCCACCCTGCCGCGCAGGAGCGTGGCGTTCATCGGCTCCGAGTGCCACCCCTTTGTAAAGACCGGCGGCCTGGGCGACGTCATGTACGCCCTGCCCCGCGAGCTGGCGAGGCTCAACTGCGACGTGCGCGTCATCCTGCCCCGTTATGCCTGCATACCGCAGGAGTACCAGGACAAGATGGTATATCGCGGTGAGTTCTACATGGATCTCGGCAACACCGGCCGCAACTACTACGTCGGCATCATGGAGTATGTGAACGACGGCGTCGTCTACGATTTCATCGACAACCAGGAGTTTTTCACCTCCGGCAACCCCTACACGAACCTTGTGGATGACATCCCGAAGTTCTGCTTCTTCAGCAAGGCGGCGCTGGCGGCGCTCAACTATCTGAACTGGATACCCGACATCGTCCACTGCCACGACTGGCAGACGGCGCTGGTGCCCGTGTATCTGCGCACCCTGTTCAAGGACAGCCCTGTGGGCCATGCGAAGTCCGTGCTGACCATCCACAACCTGCGCTTCCAGGGCATCTACAACATCCCGACCATCAAGTACTGGTCCGGCCTGCCCGACTTTGTGTTCAGCATGGGCGCGCTGCAGCAGGACTATGTTGACGCGAACATGTTCAAGGGCGGCCTCGCCTACGCCGACCGCATCACCACGGTGAGCGGCACCTACGCCCAGGAGATCCAGACCGCCGAGTACGGCGAGAGGCTGGAAGACCATCTGCGCTATCACAGCTGGAAGCTGCGCGGCATCGTGAACGGCATCGACTACGAGATGTGGAACCCCGCCACCGACCCGGCGCTGGCCGAGAACTACTGGCTGGGCAACGTGCTCGAGCACAAGATGGCCAATAAGCGCGCCCTGCAGCGCGAGCTGGGCCTGCAGGAGGACGAGGGCAAGTTCGTCATCGGCCTCATCTCCCGCCTGACCAACCAGAAGGGCCTCGACCTCGTGAGCAGCATCATCCCGCAGGTGCTCGACGGCAACACCCAGGTCATAGTGCTGGGCACCGGCGACAAGCAGTATGAGGACACCTTCCGCTGGTATGAGGACACGAACCGCGGCACCTTCTGCGCCTGCATCCAGTACGACGAGGCTCGTGCGCACCGCATCTATGCGGGCTCCGACGCCCTGCTGGTGCCCTCGCGCTTTGAGCCCTGCGGCCTGACCCAGCTGAACGCCATGCACTACGGCACCCTGCCCATCGTGCGCGAGACCGGCGGCCTGAAGGACACGGTCGAGCCCTACAACAACTTCACCGGCGACGGCAACGGCTTCACCTTCGACCGCTATGACGCGGGCCTGCTGCTCGACGCCATCAACCGCGCGAAGACGGTGTACTTCACGAACCGCTATCACTGGGACGAGGTCGTGCAGCGCGACATGGCCAAGGACGTCTCCTGGACCAACTCCGCCTGGCAGTACAGGGATCTCTATCTCGAACTGACCCAGTGGTGACCCGCCGGATTGGGCTTTGAACCCCGCTACCAGCCCGGCAAGGCTGACCGTTATACCTCCGGCTAAAATGAGCCGCCGGGACCAATATGGTCCCGGCGGTTTTGGTTTTATCGTTCTATTCGCTCTTTCTGTCACAGAAGAGACCAGCCGCCGTCGATGAGGACCGGCGAACCCTGCATAAAGTCCGACTCGCTGTTGGACAAAAATACTATGAGGTTTGCCACCTCCTCAGGCTGCGCCCAGCGTCCGGCGGCGACCTTTTTTACCACCTGATGTATAAGGTCGTCGGGATTCGAGATGCAGGCCTGGGTGAGGTTCGACTCGATAGTGCCAGGGTTAATGCAGTTGCACTTTATGCCCTGGGGACCGAAATCCCGGGCGATCCTGCGGGTAAGGGCCTCGCAGACATGCTTGGAACAGCAGTACACAGTACCGCCGGAGTTCCAGCTCCAGGTCGCCACAGACGCCACGTTGACAATGGTGCCGCCGCCGTTCTCCAGCATGTGCGGTATAGCGTACTTGCAGTTGAGGAAGACGCCCTTGCCGTTCACATCCATGACCCTGTCCCACTCTTCTTCGCTGAGTTCGAGGATGTTTTTGCGCTTATCGAAGGTACCGGCGTTGTTTACAAGGATGTCTATGCGGCCGTATTTGCCGACGGTGAAATCTATTACCTTCTTCACATCGTCCGAGCAGCTCACGTCTGCCTTTATAGCATCGACCGGTTTCCCCTGCAGCTCGCCCAGAAGCTCGTCGGCACTGGCCTTATTGGAGCCGTAGGTGAAAACGACTTTTGCACCTTCCTGAATGAAACGTTTTACGGTAGCCTTGCCAAGCCCGGCCGTGCCGCCCGTGATGATGGCTACTTTATCAAGCAATTTCATACTTGACAGCACTCCTTCCCCAGTGCTCACATCAGGAACACTTTGTAGGCGTTGGCGCAGTCGCTCAGGCGCTTTTTGATGTTGCCCTCGCCGCGCAGGTAAGTCAGGCTCATCTCCGTGCAGAACCACCTGCCGTCCACCTTGATATATTTGTTGGTGTGGTATAAAAAAAGTTGACAGCTTATTCTCAAGGTGTTTTCGGTAAAATGAAAATGTAGCAAATGGTACTCAAAAAGTGAGCACCCCAATGGCAAATAAAAAGAGCCAT
>CALXEH010000032.1 GCA_944387285.1 uncultured Oscillospiraceae bacterium
GACGACGCGCTGCTCGACATCGTAACGGACGAGGCCGGGGCCTTCTTCGCCGGCGACAAGTCCGTCGGCGACGTCTGTGCGATCATCCAGGACAGGGCGGAAATTTACATCGCGGAACAGTTCCGATAAGGAGGCGCGGAAAATGAAGCGGGTATATGCACTTATTCTGGCCCTGCTACTTCTCTCAGCCTGCGGGGCGGCGCCGGAGGCGGCAGGGCCTGAGCCTGCGTCTGAGACGCCGGAGGCCGCCGTGACGCGCATGGTCTCGGAGCCTGTGGCTGCGGACTTCTTCGCTTTCGTTGCCGACGTCCGCGGCGGAGAGCTCTACACCATAGCTGACAGGTCCGTCTGCCGCTGGGACGGTGCGCTGCTCGAACCGCTCTTTGATTTGGACGGCCTGTCCGAATTAAAGAAGATCTCCGCAGCCGAAGATGGCGTCTGGCTCGAATGCGTCCGCGAGGGCGAGAGCCTGCCCATTCTGGAGCTGCGCTCCTACGGCGGCGAGCTGCTGACTGAAATAGACCTCTCCGGGCTGGAATTCGTGCAGAAATGGGGCTCGCTCTGCGACCTTGAAGCCGGAGGCGGACTGGTATATGCAGACTGCGAGGAGCAGATATTTGTCTACACTGCGGACGGCGAGCTGAAAGGCTCCGTCGAGACCGAACGCAACGGGGCCGAGGGCATCGTGCTGACCGGCGCCGGCCTTACCGTCATGCAGAGCGACGGGGACTACACGAACTGCTTTGACATCGACCCGGAGACCCTGGAAGCGGGCAAGCCCTATCGTCTCGGGCGCGCGATGCGCCGTATCTACTCCGGCGGCGGCGTATATGACTTCGTCGCGGTTGACAGGGACGCACTCGGCCTCTGGTCAGTCGAGTGCGGCAGCGGCAAAGTGGAGCCGATACTCTTGCTCCGCGACGTCGGCCTGAGCTTTGAGGGCGGTTTCCTCCCCTATGTGCTCGGCGAGGACGACTTTATGCTCTGCCCGGCATTAAGAGATGTGCCCATGCACTGCTTTATGGGCGACGAGGAGCGCCCCGTGCGTCAGGTTATAAGGCTTGAGTCGCTCGGCAGCGTTCCTGACCTGAGCAGGTATGCGGCGAGTTTCAACGCCTCCAATGAGGAATACTACGTCGAGGTCGTCGACCTCATGTCCTCGTTCCCCAACATCGACGACAGGCTCAAGGAACTCAGCACGCGGCTCGCGGCGGGCGACGGGCCGGATATCATCTGCTTCAACGGCCTCGACCCCGCGCCCTACGGGAAGTCCGGGCTGCTCGTCGATCTCTACACGCTCATAGACTCAGACCCGGAGCTCTCGCGTGAGGATCTTATCGCGCTCGGCGCCTTTGAGAGCGGGGACAAGCTCTGGTCACTCGCACCCTGCTTTTCGATCAGCACCTGTGTCGGACTGGAAAGTGTCGTGGGCGACGGCCTCGGCTGGACCTTTGAGGAGTTCTTCGCCCTGTACGATTCGCTTGAAGAGGGTCAGAAGATGTTCGCTATAACGTCGCCGCTGGTATTCGTCGAGAACACTCTGGACGGCGTCCTGCCCGAGCTTGTCGACTACGAGACGGCGAGCTGCAGCTTCACCGACGGGCGGTTTGAGGAGTATCTGCGTCTTGCCTCGGGGCTTGAGACAGCCGACGAGACTGACTGGGAGAGTTACGCTGCGCGCTTTGCATCGGGCGAGATCGTGCTTAATGAGCAGGTGCTTAGAAATATCTATGAACTGGCCGCGTCGGAGGAATACTACGGCCAGGCGCTGACGCCCATAGGCTGGCCAAGTTTTGATGGGAGCTGCGGTTCGCGGCTGCTCATAACTTCCGACATGGGCATAGTTTCGAGCGGCGACACGGATGCGGCCTGGGAATTCCTGCGCTTCATGCTCAGCGACGAAAAGATGCAGACGGAGCTCCCGCTTGGGGCCATACCCATATCCCGCGCCGCCGTCGAAGCTCAGCTTGACGACGCGGAGCGGGATCCTGAAACCATGCGGAGCCTGCTCGAGGTGGTCTCGCGCAAGACATCGGCCGGCTCCGAGCTGTCGCAGATCGTCCTGGAAGAAGCCGCCGCCTATTTCGCCGGGGACAAGCCCGTCGGCGACGTCTGCGCGATAATCCAGGACAGGGCTGAGACGTACATCGCGGAACAGTTCGGATAAGGAGGCGCGGAATTGAAACGGGTGTTTGCGTTTATTCTGGCGCTGCTCGTCCTCTCAGCCTGCGGAGCTGCGGAGCCCGCTGCGGCGGAGATCAGGACCGCAGCTGTAAGATATGTGCTGGATGATATCGAGCTCTCAGGCTTCCCCGCCGTCAGCGGCGGCGAGGTCTACGACTGTGTGGAAGGTTCCTGCGCCGCCGTGTGGCCCGAGGCGGGCGCGCCGCTCGACGCGCCGGAGGGTTTTCGGGCCACGTCCCTCTGCTCGGGCAGCGAGGGCGGCGTCTGGACGCTCGACATCTACTGGGACGAGGATTACGCTGAGCACATTGAACTCTGCCTGCACCAGCTCGAGGGCGGCTGCGAGACCTTCGAGGACGGCTGGCTCGGAGGCGTCACGGATATGTGCTGGTCGGACGGGGCGCTCTGGCTCGCCTGCGCCGACGGCTATGTTCGCTGTTTAAGCGAGGACTTCAAGCTGCTGCTCGAGTACGAGCTGGAAGACGTCATGGGCCTTGCTGCGACGGGCAGCGGCGTGAACCTCAAATACCGCGAAAAAGCCGGGGTCACATTTGCAAACCTCAGCACGGACGGCAGCCTCACGCCCGGCCCGGCGGCGCTGACCGAGGACTGCGTCCTTCAGGACGCGCTCGGCGGCTGGCTCTGGACGGACACACGGGGCCTCGTCCGCGACACGGACTCGGGCGCGGAATACATCGTCCTCTGGGCCGACAGCGGCCTCGTGTTCTCCGCCGCCTCGCTGTGGGTCGCGGAGCTGGGCGATGGACTCTACGCCGCATACGACGGCAGCGCTGCGGGCGTGCTCCGCCCGGCGACGGAGGCGGACACGGAGCAGCCGGAGCGGGTGACGCTCACGCTGGCGCATATGGATGAAAACAGCTACATACCCTCGTATATCGACGAGTTCAACCGCACGCACAGCGATATCCGCGTCGAGCTGCTGCCCGAGATGCCGCATGAGGCCCTGGTCGCTCTGATGGCCTCGGACGAGGCGCCGGACATCATCGGTTTCGGCTATAATTCGCCTGAGTCCATGGCGGCAAACGGCTGGCTGCTCGATATGTACACACTCATGGGAGACTTCCCGCGCGAGGACTTCCTGCTCGAGCCCTTCGAGACGGACGGTGCGCTTTATGCGGTCTCGCCGGAGTATTATGTGTATACCCTCGTCGGCCTCGAGGCGGATTTTGGCCGCTCTTACATCCACCCGATATCAGATTTCGAGGGTATAGGCTTCAACTATTTTGCCGGGGATGAGTTCCTGACATACTCCATCCCGCTCTGGATAGAGCACAGCAGGCAGGGCGCGGACTGCGACTTTGGCTCTCCGGAGTTCACTGAGCTGCTGGAGATGGCAGGCAGCATGAACAAGGCCGAGAGCTTCAGCCCGGACACCTTGTCCGTATCCGTCCTGACGAATCACATGGCGCTCATAAATACGGAAAAAGAGCGCGGCCTCGAGCTCTGGCCCGTGGGCTTTCCCGGCGGCTCGTACATAAGCCCCATTGCCGCGATGGGCATACACGCCGCCACACCGGAACCGGAAGCGGCTTGGGAGTTCATCCGCTGGTGCATCGCGGAGAGGGAAAACTTCTTTTTCAGCTTAAACATGACAGCCATGGAGGAGATGTTTTATGAGCTGCTGCACCCGCACGAGGACCTCGACCCGGAGAAGGTGGTCATCCGCGAGGACGGCACCTGGGATTACGAAGGGCGGCACTATGAGACGGTGTTTTCCTGGGAACCGTCCATCACGGAGCGGCAGGCGGACATGATGCTGGGGCTGGTGAAAAGCCTGGACACGGTCATCTACTACGACGCCGAACTCCGCGACCTCATCCGCGAGGACGCCGGGGCCTTTCTCTCAGGAGAGCGCAGTCTCGAGGACACGGCGGCGCTGCTGGGCGACCGGCTCGGGACGTATCTGGCGGAGAAATACGGGTAAAGCGGCGCCGTCCCAAGCTGCGGCAGCGGACAGCAAACGCAAAACCGCCCATAGGCGCGGCCTGCAAATGCCCGCGTCTATGGGCGCGTCTTTTTGGCGCCGCGGCCCCTGAATTTTACTGCCGCTCTTCCCCGCCACGCTTTCTATATTTTTACTATACCTGCCGGCTTACTTCGACCCAGGACGGTCATCGGGCTGTTTTGTCCAGTCAGCTATTACCTTCCCGTCCTGCATGATAAAGGCCACCCTTTCCAGAGCAGAAATGTCCTCCAGCGGATCGCCTCGCACGGCGATCATATCTGCGCATTTCCCAGGCAGAAGGGAGCCTGTCTGCCCTGCTGTCCCTGACAGCTCCGCCGCATTTATTGTTACGCTCTTGACTGCGTCCCGGTTTGCCGCCCCGAGCTGACAGATGTACTTAGCCTCCCTGGCCAGGCCGCAGTGCATAGCGTCTGTGCCGGTGGCGTAAAACAATCCGCTGGCGATTATGCCCGACATGTTGGCCATAACACGTTCCCTGATGCGCGCGCCCGCTTCGCGTCTTTCCGCGGGCAGGTACCTGTCCCTCTGCTCGTCCATGAAAACGCCCGGAGTCAGGCAAAGCCTGATATTTTTTTGCAGCAGCAATTCAATGTCCCGGGCAGTGATGCCATAGCCGTGTTCGATAACTGTCACGCCCTCATCGACGCATATTCTAAGCCCCTGTCCGCCTATGCAATGGGCGGCAGTATATTTGTGCTCGTTCAGGCCCATGCTCACTGCCGCGCGCACCATTTCGGGCTCCAGGTAAAACGGGATCTCTTCACTCTCGTTTTCGGGCAGCAGCGTGCCAGTCATAAACAGCTTTAAGAAATCCACACCAAGCAGCAGGTTCCTGCGGGCAGTTTCCGAAAACGCCTCAGCCGCACCGAGCCCTCTGGCCACGAAGCCCGGGGCCTTATCCGATTTCATGCCTATGCCGCAGACAGACGCCTTTGGCCCGGGCGTTTCTCCGGAGGCTACCAGTTCTCGCATGGCAACGTCAACGTACAGCCTGTCTCCAAGATACCGGGATGACGTCACGCCGGACAGCAGGTCGTCATTTGCCGTCAGCTGCGCTGTTTTCAGCTGCGCCGGATAATCTGCGGAAAGGTCCCTTGCAGCCTGGGGATGGCGGAAATCCATGACCATATGATTATGGGCGTCCACCATGCCCGGCATCAGGGTGCACGGGCCCAGGTCTATAACATCCAAGTTTTGCGCGCCGATGCTTTTCAGCTCTTCGCAGCTGCCGCAGGAAACGATCCTGGCCCCGTCCACTTCCACGAACGAAGGGCCGGCATCTTTCAGCTCATCGCCCAGAAGCACATGCTCCGCCCTATAGAATTTCGGCATGTCTTCTCCTCATTTTGTCTCCGAAGCCCTGCGTTTCTTGGCAGAGGCTATCCACTTCCTGATGAACGGGAACAGGAAGGTAAACACCGCTATGGCCAGCAGCACCACACAGATGGGCCTCGTGAAGAATATCATGCAGCTGCCCTTTGACAGCAGCAGGCTGCGCCTGAAATTGGACTCGATCATCGAACCCAGTACAAGGCCCAAAAGCATGGGCGGTATGGGATATTCCGCCTTCTCAAGAAGGTAGGCGGCCACGCCCAGGACCAGCGCCACCTTGACATCGAACACGTTGCCTCTGATGCAGTATGAGCCCAGGAGCGTGAAAACCATCACGCAGGGCATGAGGACTGACGTCGGCACCTTCAGCACCTTCACGAATACGTTTATCAGAAGCAGGCCGCACAACAACATGAAGATGTTGGCTATGAACAGCATCACATATATGCCTGTGGCGACATCCGCATTCTGAGTAAAGAGCGCAGCTCCGGTGGGCAGCCCCTGCATGAGCAGTGCGCCCATGAGGACGGCGGTGACCGGGTCTCCGGGTATGCCCAGAGTGAGAAGCGGTATCAGCGCGCCTCCGGTAACTGCGTTGTTGGCAGTCTCGGACGCTATTATACCTTCATCTACGCCCGTTCCCAGTTTTTCGGGGTGCTTAGAGCCTCTCCTGGCCTCATTATAACTCAACCAAGAGGCTATTCCGGGCCCGGTCGCCGGGATTATGCCCACTATCGTGCCGATAACAGCAGAACGCAGTACGCACCACCAGTTCTTCAGGTACAGGCTCAGGTCCAGCTTCTCCCTCTTTACATGTATGTTCTGATCCACGCGGAAGCCAGCAGCGCCGCCCTCCAGTTTTGTCAGCACCTCGCTCAGGCCGAAAAGGCCGACAAGCGCCGCCACAAGGTTTACGCCCGCCGATGCGTCCACACTGCCGAAGGTAAAGCGGGCCGTGCCGTCTATTGGGTCCATGCCTATCATCCCAACCATGAGCCCAAGGCAGGCCATGAAAATGCCCTTCAATACGCTTTTGCTGGAAATGCTCGAGACGATGCTCATGCCGAAGATGCCGACTGCAAAATACTCGGGCGCTCCAAATTCCAGGGCAAACTTGGCCAGTACGGGTGCAAAAAGTATAAGTATCAGGCAGCTGAATATACCGCCTATGAAAGACGCTATTGCCGCGATTGACAGCGCCCTGTAACCGTGCCCGTTCTGTGCCATGGGATAACCGTCGAGCACCGTAGCCGCAGAAGCGGCCGTGCCGGGCGTTTTAATGAGGATGGCAGTTATCGAGCCTCCAAACACGCCGCCGCAGTAAATACCCAGGAGGAACGCGAAGGCAGTCACCGACTCCATCCCGAACGTAAACGGCAGGAAAACCGCAACGCCCATCGTCGCAGTTAAGCCGGGCAGCGCGCCGAAAATTATGCCGATAACTGTGCCGAGAAACGACATGCAGATATTGGTTATTGTGAAGATAGAGAAAATATATTCCATCAGCTTCTCCTCCTCATGGCAGCAGTATCTTCAGGCCGTATTGGAACAGCAGTTTCAGCGCTACGGGCAGCAGGATGGATACCGCGAATATCACAAGCTTGTTCTTGTTGCCATATATAAACATTGCAGCGACCATCAGGACAGCCGTGCTGATCACGAAGCCCAGCGCTTCAAGGCACAGGGTATAAGCGGCCATCAGAAGGATGAGCGCAACGACCCGGGCAATATCCTTTACCGAAAGGGCAGACGACTCGGATCTCCTGGCTTCCAGGAAATCTTTCACGCAGACTATGCCGGAGCAAACGATCATAATGCCCGTTATGATCGTAGGAAATGTTTTCAGGTTCACGCCAGAACTGCCAGAGCTCACTTTAAGCTGGCTGGTCAATATCGCCCAGGCCACGCTGAGCGCAAAAGCGCCCAGCGTGATCACGAACCTTGCAGGGGATCTCTTAGTCATGGCGCGGCCCTCAGCTGGCGACCTGTACTTCCATGAGCTGGTCCCACTGCTCGGCGCAGTAAGCGCTGAATTCCTCGTAGCCCATCCAGGCCGGGATCGCGCCTATATTGTTGAGCACGTCCTGAAGCAGCTCGCTCTCGTACGCCGCTTCAAACTCCTTCTCATAGAAATTCAGGACTTCATCGCTTATGCCCGCAGGGGCGGATACGCCGTACCACAGCTCTCCCCTGCACTCAAGGCCCACGTCGGCTGCACAGGGTATGGTCTCGTCAAGGCTGTGGGGCAGGCCGCCGCACACAAGGAGCACTTTCAGTTCGCCCGTAACGTGATACTTCATGGTCTCAGAGCAGGGCAGGCACACCACATCCAGGTCTCCGCCCATGAGGGCCGCGGCGGCAGAGCTGCCGCTGTCATAGGGTATCGCCTGTACGTTATCCCCTATCTCCAACTCATTTAGAAACTGCTGCAGATATACCGCCGGCCCGGATGTCGCACCCGGCACACCAACGTTTATCGTCTCGCCGCTCTTGAAGGCTTCGACCATCGCGTCATAGTCGGCATATGTGTCCGGCCTGGCGCAGAAAGTAAAGGGCGCAGACGCCAGCATGCAGATATGCGTGAAGCTGTCGTTCGTATATCCCACGTCGGCAAGGGCAGCTGTCAGGAGCGTGTGCCCATAGAGGCTGAGAATGATCGTGTATCCGTCGTTTTTGGCGTTGGCGACCTCCGCGTTCGCGACAGCGCCTGAGCCGCCCGGCTTGTCGTCGACCATGATGGTCGCGGAGCAGTTCTCGGCTATCGCCTGCGCCGCAGCGCGCGCGATGAGGTCAGATGCGCTGCCGGCGTCAGAGGAATTTACAAGGGTTATCGCGCCCTGAGGGAAGCCGGTGCCGTCTTCAGACGGGGCCTCGGTCCCCTCCGAAGGCGCCTGCGTTTCCGTCTGGGCCGGATTTGCCGCGCAGGCAGCAAAACTCAGGATGAAAACCAATGAAAGAACTATGCAAAGAATCTTTTTCATGTTTATCTCTCCCATAATAGATGTTGACTAGTCGGATATCCGGTATAATGCGGCTTCGCCGATCTCCCGGTTTGAGGCCAGTATTATATCTTCATCTTTCCTGTGCACCACGGCGACGTTGGCCGGCCCCCTGCCGCTGTCTATCCTTGTGCACTCGAAGCCGGTACGGCCGTTTTTGCCGCTCCGCAGCATGAACAATTCGCCGTCCCCTTCGCGCGAACCTCCGATGAAGCACGGCTCCCCTCGGATTTCGCCGCCCCAGACAACGTGGCCAAGTTTAAAATTCCCCGGGTATTCATAAACGACCTGCCAGCTGCCATTGATACGCTTGTTGACAGTGAACAAATCGCCGTGCAGCGGTTCAATGGCCGCGATTTCCATTTCGCCGTCGCCGTCGATATCCGCCATTGCTATATCGCTCACCGGCCGTTCAATAAGTGTCTCAAAGCTCCAGCCATCCCCATCTCGCTCAGGCGGGAATACGAGCCGCACGCCCTCATCGCTGGCAACCACGCCGGCATTTTTGCCGTTGACCGCCGTGCGCCAATAACCGTGGTTCCTGGTCAGCCCCTCCAAAATAGGCTTCAGCTCGACCTGCGCCTCCGGGTCTTCCGGCAGGATGCCGGCCCAGAGCTTCCCCGGGCAGGACCAATCTTCCAGGCATGTTTTCCGTGTGGCTATGGTACACACCAAAAGATGATCCCTGGAGCCGCTAAAAACATCGAACCTGTGGATATAGCCCAGCTTGGCCAGGGTACGCACCGTCCACTTGTTTTCTCCGCGGTAAGAGGCGCGCACGATCTCTGTGTCCGGCGACATCATTTTTGGCTTGAAATTCTGCACCGCCAGAAACTCGTCGGCCCGGTTCCTCAGCGGCACTATTGACATCGTGCCGCCAGGATGCTCCCAGACTGTATGGCGGCTCAGGTCCTCCGCGTCAAAGGCAAAGCACGGCGCGTCAAGCTCGGACGCGAAGAGATAATGCAGCCTGCCGCCAACGAGCATCGAGGCGGCCGCATAGCATCTTGGAAGGTCCGCAAGATGTACCCTTTCGATTCTCATAACCAGATCGACCTGCGAAAATACTCACGCCAGACGTTTTGCCGCGATCTCGCAGACCGCGTCAAATGTACTGAAGGTCGAGCCCGGATCTGCAGTGCCTTTGCCCGCCCTGCTGTACGAGGTGCCGTGCGCCGGTGTCGCCACCGGGAATGGAAGGCCGCCCTGCAGCGTAACGATGTTATAGAAATTCTTCATTTTCATCGCTATCTGCCCCTGGTCATGGTACATGGTCACTATAATGTCGTATTTCCTGTCATTGAACGCCTTGACAAAAAGCGTGTCGGCTGGGAATGGGCCGTGGACGTCAATACCCAGTGCCTTTGCCTTTTCTATCGCAGGTGCTATTACGGTCTCCTCTTCGTCGCCGCAAAGCCCGTTTTCTCCGTTGTGCGGATTAAGGCCGGTCACGGCTATGCTCGGAGTACCGCTGCCAAAGCCTACGGCGCAATCGTGCGCAAATTTTATAGTGTCGAATATGCTCTCTACCGTAAGCGCGGCGCATACCTCACGCAGCGGGATGTGGCTTGTGACCCGCGTTGTCCAAAGCCCGTCGATAATGTTTATCTCCCCGCATCGTCCCTGGACTTTGAGATGGTCCTTTGCCAGGCGTATGCCGTCTTCATAAAGATATCCGGCCTTTTTCATGCCCTCCTTGTTTATAGGAGCTGTCATGAGCGCGTCCAGCTTGCCCTCGCTGCAAAGGTCCAGGCACATGATCCTCGTTTCCATCGCTGCACGCGCCGCAGCCACGCTGACCTCGCCGACAGTATAGTCCTCAGGCGAACAGTTTTTCTGGTCCCATACGTCTATTGCAGCACCGAAACGGCAGTTCTCAATGGAATCCACCGTATTTATCGGGAAATTGACGCCGGCAAACTCCATTCCCTGGCGCAGCACCCGCTCGTCTCCGATAATCACGCATTTGCAGCTGCCAAAGCATTTCCCGCTTGCGACAAGCCGAGCTATCAGTTCAGGCCCGACGCCGGTCGCATCGCCCAGCAAAATGCCGATCACTGGTTTTCTTTTCATAGCTTTCCCTCAGTAGTTTTATTTGCGGGAAACCGACCGAAAAGCCGGTTTCCCCTTTGCATGTCTGCGCCCGGTTTACTCTTCCCGGTCCTCCATTACCATTGCTATATACTTTTCATAGCTTGCAACAAGCTCATCGTTATACTCGTCAAAATCCGCCGAATTGAGATAGATATCGGCAAGGCCGCTGTCTGTCAGGTATTCCTCCCACTCGGGTGTTTCGGACACTTTTTGGAGCATATCCGAGAAGAAATCTATAACCTCCTGGCTGACGCTGGAATTCATAACGAGCGCGCGTGTCTGCTGGTGAACGATATCGTAACCCTGTGACACGAAGGTCGGTATGTATTCAAAGCTCTCGACCGGCTCTTCGGTGGATATGGCCAGAGGGATGAGCGTACCGTTTGTAAAGTGCTCGGCGCCGTCCGCCGGGTTCAGGATATACAGGTCGGCGTGATTTCCAAGGGCGGCGGCCAGCACATTGGAGCCATCTGTCATTGTTATGTATGACAGCTCTATGCCCAGCAGGTCGTTGATCATATAGGTCAGGATGGTCTCGTCGCTCAACTGGCCTCCGCCTAGGCATTTGAGTTCGCCCGGGTGCTCCTTGGCATACTCCACGACATCGGAGAAGGTCTTAAACGGCGAGTCGCTGTTGACGACTACGCACAGAGGATCCGCCGCCATTGCCGAGACCTCGGCGAAGTCATCTATCCCGTAGACATCTATTACGCCGGAAAGCGGCGAGGTCCAGAAGCCCGGAGGAGTGATGCCCAAAGTGTAATTGTCAAGGTCCCCGCCCCTGAGGGAGTTCAGGTACGAAAAACCTATTGTCGAGCTGCCGCCGGAACGGTTCTCGATATTGATGCTGACCGGGCAAAATTCATACTTTTCAGCGATCTCAGCTATCTTTCTGGCAAAGAGGTCCGAGCTTCCGCCGGCGCCGGTGGGCACCATGAAAGTGACCATTTTATCCGGCACCCAGCCTTCCGCATCCGGCTCCGCACTTGGTTCAGCACTGGGCCCCGCGCTTGACGCCGGCGTCGTCGGCTCTGAGGGCTGCTGCCCGCAGGCCGCAAGGCTGAACGCAAACGCTGCCAGCAGGAAGACGGCAAATATGCGTCTTTTCATTTTGATCCTTCCTTTCCTTTGTATATCCCCCGGTCAAACCGGGCCTGAATACTTGTTACTTCTGCCGGGCGGCGCGCTTTGCAGACCTTCTCTTGACAGCGGTGAGCATGGGATTCCCAAAGGCTATCAGGAAAGCAAGCACCAGCACCACCGAGGAAATGGGAGTGGAGATGACCTTCAGGAAATTGCCATCGGCAAGCAGCAGCGCCTGTCTCAGATTCGACTCCGTCAGCGAGCCCAGCACCAGTGCCAGCACCATTGGCGCGGCGGGCAGTTCAAATTTCTTCATTATGAAACCCAGCACACCGAAAAAGGTGGCGAGTCCTACGACAAAAAGGGAATTGCTGTAAGCATAGGCCCCGACGAAGATGAAGCCCAGCACGATGGCATTCAGGACTCCCGGCTTGACCTTGAGTATCTGGACAAACAGGGTCAGCGCGGAAATGGATACTATGAAGAGGATCACGTTCCCCACATACATGCTGGCTACCAGACCCCAGACCATTTCGCCCTCGCGGGCAAATATAGTTGGGCCGGGCACTATTTTGTGCATCATCAGCGCGCCCATCATGACCGCCGTGGCGTTGCTGCCGGGTATGCCCAGGGTCAGCATCGGCACCAGGGCCCCTACTGAGGCAGCGTTGTTTGCTGATTCCGGCGCCGCGACGCCCTCGATTATTCCGGTGCCAAACAGCTTCTTTCGCTCAGGCGGAGCTATCCTCTTTGCAAAGTCGTACGAAATAAACGACGCTATGGTAGCGCCTGCGCCGGGCAGCGCGCCGATCAGGAAGCCTATGATGCTTCCGGATGCGATGTGAGGCATGCACAGCTTCCATTCCTTCTTGGTCGGAAACAGCTTTTTCATGCTGAATTTCCTGTTTACCAACTCGGAATTCGTCTCCTCGGGTATGCCTATGATCTCGGCGATGCCGAACAGGCCCATGGCTACGGGCACAAAGTTTATGCCGTCCAGCAAATTCGGGTTGCCGAAGGTAAACCTTTGAGAACCTATCTGCGGGTCTATGCCTATCGTGGCTATGAACAGGCCGATGGCGGCCGCCAAAAACGACTTGCCGGGATGCTTGCCGGTCATGCCGGAAATGGAAGACATGCCAAGCACCATCAGGGCGAAATACTCAGCCGGCCCGAATTTGACCGCATACTCGGCCAGGAGCGGGGCGCAGAACATGAACGCCACAACGCATATGGTGCCTCCTATTACCGACGCTATTCCCGCCATGCCCAGCGCCTTTTCCGCTTGGCCGTTTACCGCCATGGGATAGCCGTCCAGTGCCGTCATTACCGCCGCTGCTTCTCCGGGCGTGTTGATGAGTATCGAAGTTATCGCGCCGCCATACATAGCACCGTAATATATACCGGTCAGGAGTATCAGCCCGAAGACCGGCTCCGTCCCATAAGTCAGCGGCAAAAGTATGGCTATGCCCATGGCGGGGCCGAGACCCGGCAGAGCGCCTATCAGCACCCCGGCTATGACGCCTATCAAACAGTAGACGAGGCTGATGGGCTGAGTAAAAATCGTCACAAAGCCCATGGCCAGATTCGACAGAACATCCATACCCGTCCCCCCTTATATTCCCAGCAGCCCTGACGGCAGCGGCACTTTTAGTATGACTTCAAAGATCAGCCAATACGAAGCGGCGCTTCCGGCTCCCAGGATCACGGATTTAATCAGTTTTTCGTTGCCCAGCAGCTTTGCCATCACGGCCACTACTATGCCCAGGGCAATGACAAGCCCTATATATTTTGTTGTAATGCAGACGAAGGCGCCGCATGCGGCAACTACTATGACGCGCTTGAGTTCGACAAGATCTAATTTGCTTGTTGTTTCGCTATCATCTCCTTTTCTGATAAGTGCCGCCGCGATAATGCAAGCCCCGCAGACAATGATCACCGCAGCGCAGATCAGCGGCATAAAGCCTGAGCCCATGCCCGTCTTTGTCTGTACCTTGAGCCCTGTGAGCTTGATAAGCAGCAATATCACTGCGCCTATCGCGATAGCTGCAGACCCCAAGCCAACGTCTCTTTTTCTCATCGTTCTCCTTTCTTTATGGTTTTTTCAAATTACGGCTGCCGTATTTTCACATATAGTCAGGCTATGTGCGCGCTCGTATCCGCACAGCCCAAATATTTCTCAACTATGCGCAGGTATTCCTCCGGATAAAAGCCGATTTCGCCCTGGAATCTGGTCAGCGCTATAAGGCCGCCATCCAATTCCGGTATTGAGGCTATCATTTCGGCGTTGCTCTCCTTCAGGCCTCCGCCGTATACTACGGGACATTCCGCGACGCTCTTTATGTACCGGACGATGCTCCTTATCTCCGCCGCGGTAGGCGTAGGCCTGCCTGGGCCTATGGCCCAAAGCGGCTCGTATGCTATTATCACTCCGCTGCGCTCCACACCGCTGAGGCCCTCGTCCAGCTGCTTCTTCAGCACCTGTTCTACCCGGCCATGCTCTTCAAATGTTTCGCCTACGCAATAGAGCACCTTGAGCCCGGCATCAAGCGCCGATACCGTCTCAGTATTCAATATCGAGTTGACGGCCTCGCGGCTGCCTCCAAAAGTGTCGGCAAGGCCGTTCAGATAAGCTCTCTCTTCGCAGTGGCCGATTATCGTACAGTCGCAGCCCAGCGCCCGCATGCTTTTAGCCGTACGCAGGGTCGTAAACGCTCCAAAGTTGCCTCCGGCGGCAACATCCCGGCCGAATACGCCCTGGCAGCCGATATGCAGCCCGCTAAAGCCCGCCGCTTTCGCCGGCAGGATGTGCGCCTCGGGAAAAAACATCGCAAATTCCGCCGTACCGGCGTATTTTCCCAGCTCCGCTTTGACAGAACTCACGATATGTCCCGCCCACTCCCCTGGCATGGCTATGGAATTCACGCCGCCCAGGGCTCTGGGAATATCAAAGCGCTTTAAATTCAGAAAAATGTATTTCAAGAAGCCGTCCCTCACATACTCTTTTTGTCAGGCTTAACGCGCTCCGTTGGCCGCGTTCATAAACCTCCGGTGGAACTGCGTCACGATAGCGTTGGTAGTGTATTCGCCCAGGATAGCCGGCGGCGCCGTTATTACTACCCTGTCCAGCATATCTGAGAATTCAGGCTCCATCAGCATGCGGTCCACATAGGGGTAGCACCATTTGCTTTGGAAATTGCAGATTATCAGCCTGGTATCAGGCAGATGCGAATTCCTGAGCATACGCAGGTTATGCCTGATGCCGTCCAGGCCATCTGCGCCCGGCGAGTCATAACCGCGGTACTTCAAGATGCCCTTCGCAAGCGACAGCGCATAGTCAAGGTCACAGCCGCACTCGGCGCCGCTCAGATAGTCATTATCTACCATATAGCTGCGCAGGGACTCCAGTGTTCCGACGCGGCCTGCGGTCTCATATTCCTGTACCAGTTCTCTCATCTTTTCACTCTGGACCTGGCGGAACATGACGAAGCTGTTGATATAGGCCGGTCTGGCCTGCAGCGCCAAGGCGGTCTGACAGGGCTCAAACATGAGGGTGAAGTTTGTCCTATAGCCGTGCTCGTGGAGCATCAGGGCCAGGTTGTGGCCGCGGAAATAGTCCGCCACGGCGCCTTCGTCATATCTGCGCATAAACCTTTTGCTGCCGGACATCAGTTCATGCACGTTATCCTTGTTGACTGCTCCGGTGTGAGGCACCTTTATAACTATCCTGTGCTCGCCTATGATCTCCTTGAACCGTGCGGCCTCTTCCAGCAGCTGCTCGTCGCTTGCCCCGAAAGGGTCGTTAAGCTCAACGCTGATGTCGCATCCCGGGCCAAGTATACGGCCGATCTCGCGCATCACTTCGTCCCTGTCTTTGAATTTCCCGCCCACATTTGCCTTGGGGTCGTTCAGGAAGAGGTTGTAAATTATCGCCGGGTTGCAGGTCAAATTCGATATGAGGTCTTTGACCTGCTCTACCTCATAGGGGTTTGCAGAATCTGCGGAAAACAGCAGTTTTGTCGGCCTTTTCCTGTTATTCTTTTCGTAGGCGATGTCCCTGTGGAGATCCGCGCGCAGCACATTGTCGCAGTCCAGCTCGAACTCCACCCTGAATCCCGCCGGGGTCTCGCCCGGGGCTGTTTTAAGGTCGTTGACGACCTTTTTGAAATACGGTGTCACGCCGAAAGCCGCAGGCTTTGCGCGCCTTATCGTTTCGCAGAGCTCAAAAGGCAGCTCGATATTTTCGACCCTGGCGGCATATTCAAAGTCCTCCGCCACTGTCGGCGTGCTCTCGTCAAGGGCGGACCTTAGGGTGCATCTGAGGTGATTCTCCATACTTGCCTCCGTTTATTTTCTACCGAGAGTATCCATGACCTTCGCCGCTATGTGCTTCGCGGTCAGGCCAAAACGCTCCATAAGCAGCGGGGTAAACCCCACTTCGCCAAAGACGTCGTCGATGCCTACAAACCCTACCGGCACGGGGCATTCCCTGCAGACCACCTCGGCTACAGCCGAGCCCAGCCCGCCTATTACGCTGTGGTTTTCCGCCGTTACAATAGCCCCGGTTTCCCGGGCTGCGCGTATCACGGCCTCCCTGTCTATGGGCTTAACGGTGAACATATCCAGGACCCTGACCGAAACTCCTTCGTCTGCCAGCATTTCTGCCGCTTTCAAGGCTTCCTGGACCTCCAGCCCGCAGGCAATCACAGAAGCGTCGCTTCCGTCCCTGAGCATGACCGAACGGCCTATATCAAAATCGCTGCCGTCCTTATATATGCGCGGGGCGTTCAGCCTAAAGAGCCTGATATAGCACATGCCGTATTCGGCCGCTATCTTTGGGATTAAGTTTTTAAGCATGGCCGGATCTGTTGGTTCGACTATCGTCATGCCGGGAATGGTGCGCATCAGCGCGATATCCTCGTTCGCCTGATGCGTGCCGCCATTCAGCGCAGACGCGGTTCCAGGGTCGCTGCCCACGATCTTAACGTTCAGCCGGGCATAGGCCCCGCTTACAAACACCTGGTCAAACGCTCTGCGCGAGGCAAACGCCGCAAACGAATGTACAAAGGGGACGAAACCCTCCGCAGATACCCCGGCTGCCAGCCCTACCATGTTCGCTTCGGCTATGCCGCAGTCGTAAATGCTCTTTTCGCGGCCCTTTTTATATGGCAGGAGCCCTACGGCGCGCATCAAGTCTGCATCAAACGCCAGTACCGGCTCGCCGCTGTCGATAAGGCTCACCAGGCTCTCGCTGTAATACTGCCGCATCTGCTTTTCGTCCGGGCTGATTTTTTCGAGAAGCGCCACGTTCATAGCAAAGCCTCCTTTTCAAGCTGCAGCGCCGCTATGGCCTCGTCAGCTATTCGGTCGCTTACCTCCATGTTGTGGTTCGTCGGCAGCTCCGGGTCAAACGCCGCCGGGCAGCCCAGGCCCTTGACCGTATTCAGCACTATTAGCTTCGGCCGCTCCGTATCTGCTTTGGCCGCTTCAACTGCGCTGCAGATCTCATCCACACTGTTGCCGTCGGCGACATCTATTGCGTGCCATCCAAAGCTCTCAAACTTTTCGCACACATCCCCAAGCGGGAGTATCTCGTCTGTCGCCCCATCCAGCTGATACCCGTTTTTATCTACAAACACTATCACGCGGTCAAGATGGTTCGCCGGGGCAAACATTGCACATTCCCACACCTGGCCTTCAGCCAGTTCCCCATCACCGAGCACGATGTAGGTATAGTTGTCCAGAGACTTGAGCTTGCATCCCAGCGCGATGCCCAGTCCGCTCGAGAAGCCCTGGCCCAAAGAGCCCGTTGTCATGTCAACGCCAGGTGTTTTGTTGCGGTCCGTGTGGCTCGGCAGCCGTGTACCTATGCGGTTGAGGGTCTTAAGCTCGTCCATCGGGAAAAAACCCTTCAGCGCCAGAGCCGCATACATGGCAGGTCCGGCATGGCCTTTAGATACCACTATCCTGTCCCTGTCCTCCATGCGGGGATGCCGGCTGTCAACCTTCATGATGCGGCCATACAGGCAAGCCATGAGATCCGCCATGGACATGCTCCCGCCGACATGGCCTGCGCCTATGGACCTGAACTCTTCCATGCACTGGATGCGTATATCCGCCGCAAACAGCTTCAGCTCTTTCCTTTCCTGCGCACTGAGCATTCGTTATTTCACCCGCTTTTCATAGTGTTGTCATATTTCCGCAGCAGCGGTATGCAACGTATTGCGCGTTTGCATGTATATCTTCTCACTCTGCGTTCCCATATAAATAATACACTAACGCAGCAGTTTTACCCGGGCTTTTTGTGCAAACGTTTTCACGCAAAACCCGGCTGGTACCATTTCCTGCGTGTTTTGATATCCAGGCCAAAAAGTTCAAGTTGTGAGATTTCTTGGCGATTTTTGGCCCTAGATTGCACATTTTAGTTATGGTGCAACAAACCGGGCTTCTGTTTTTGTGTAAGGTGTTCATAGGTTCGCAGCACAAACGTTTGTGTAAATTGCCTTATGTAATTTGAGCTGCGGCATTTATAATCAATATGTAAAACCGCTTAACGTTTTGATTGGAGGTACTGCCAGTGGAACTGGAATTTGAATATGGCAAAGGGACGATGCGGGCTGTTTTGCCCGACAGCACGGATGTATTTGTGCCCGGCGAAACGGTCAGCGACCCGCCCTTCATACCTGAAACGCAGCTGCGCGAAGCGACTCTGCGGTCTATACGGTCGCCCATAGGCATGGAGCCTTTATCCGAGCTGGCGCACAAGGGCTCAAAGGTCACCATTATCATTCCCGACATTGTCAAAGGCGGTTGTCAGGAGACCTCGCACAGGCGAGTATCCATCAGCCTGATACTCGATGAGCTGTACTCGGCGCAAGTACAAAAGGAGGATATCCTGCTCATCTTCTCAAACGGCCTGCATCCCAGGACAAACAAAGAGGAAATGCTGAAAATACTGGGCGCCGAACTGTTCAACGAGTTTTATCCCTCAGGCCAGATCATCAGCCACGACAGCGAAGACTGGGAACGCCTTGTAGACCTCGGCACAACGGCCAGAGGCGACAGGGTGATAATGAACAAGTACGTTTACGATTCGGATGTGGCCATTCTGATAGGTCACACGCAGGGCAACCCCTACGGCGGCTATTCAGGCGGCTATAAGCACTGCGCCACCGGCATAACCCACTGGCGAAGCATAGCCGCGCATCACATACCCCAGGTCATGCACAGGGACGACTTTGTGCCCGTGTCATGCAAGTCTCTCATGCGGACAAAGTTTGACGAGATAGGCATGTATATGGAAGAGGCCATGGGCAAAAAGTTCTTTTGCTGCGATGCGGTTTTGGATTCACGCTCGCGTCAGATCGCTGTATTCAGCGGATATGCAAAAGAAATGCAGCCCCTTTCCTGGGAGGCCGCAGACAAGAGGACCTATGTGCATTGGGCGGAAAAGAAATATGATATCATCGTCTTTGGCATGCCCCAGGATTTTCACTACGGCAACGGCATGGGCACCAATCCCATACAGTTTATGCAGGCCCTGTCCGCCCAGGTCATAAGGCACAAAAGGATCATGAGCGAGCGCTGCGTATTCATTTGCGCGTCTGCCTGCGACGGTTTCTTCAACGACCAGCGCTGGCCGTATGCCAAGGAGCTTTTCCGCCTGTTTTGCAGCGGCTGCTGCACTTTGCCCGACATGGCAAAATACAGCGAGGCCTTTGCGCTGCGCAAAGACTATGTCGACAAATACCGCTTTGAAGGCGCATTCCATCCGTACCACGGTTTTTCTATGATGAGCTGCGGGCACTTGGCGGAGGAAAACACCTCGGCAATATATCTCGTGGGCGCTAAGGAGCCGGGCTACGCCCGGGCCATGGGCTTAAAAACGAGGGCGACTGTCGAGCAGGCCCTGGAAGACGCCATAAAAAAATACACCGGCCCCGAGCCGAATATTCTGGCGCTGCCAAAGGCGTTCAACCTTGCCGCAGTACATTTGTGCATGAAAGATGAGCAACAATAACTATAATTCCCCTCCGCTGAACGTCTCCAACACCGTGACGCTGAAAGAGATAGCCAAAGAAGCAAATGTCTCCGTCTCTACAGTGTCGCGCGTTCTGAACGGGCGCGGAAAATCCGCCGCCGGCCGGGAAGTAAGCGAGCGAATCTGGGAAATCGTCAACCGCACGAATTACATCCCGAACAAGGCCGCGCAAAGCCTGCGCTCGGCAAACCGCGGCAAAGGGGAACTGCACGGCAGCATAGAGTGCCTGCTTGCCAGGATGCCGTTTTCCGAGAAAGACCAATTCTTCTCCGAGCTTGCCAGAAGCGTGGAATTCGAGGCGAATTCCCTGGGCTATGACGTCAGGTACTCATTTACGACAAAGTCGCTCTACAACCGCGAGGCAATGAGGGAGCTGTCTGAAAGCCACGCAGACGGCATAATCATCATGGGCCGCTGTGACAAGCAGGTATTTGCCCTTCTGAATCAGCAATTCAAAAGCATCTGCTACGTCGGGCTGAATCAGCTCAACGGCAGCTGCGACCAGGTCATCTGCGACGGCATGGAGGCCAGCAAATCAGCCGTAAACTACCTGATCAGTTTAGGGCATCGACGTATCGGCTATGTCGGCGAGATACAGGACGAAATACGCTACCTCGGCTACCGCAACGCCATGATCGAAAACGGCATACCTACGGACAGCCGCTTCGTAAAAAATGTCAAGCTGTCATACAAGGGCGGATACGAAGGCGCAAAGGCCCTCATAAGCTGCTGCAGTGATATAACGGCGCTCTTCTGCGCAAATGATAATACCGCCATTGGGGCCATGAGCGCCCTTCAGGAAATGGGCCTGAGCGTCCCGAAAGACGTATCGGTAATCGGGGTCGACAATATTGCTACGTCGCGCTATTTGACACCCTCGCTCACTACGATTGCCATTCCCATCGAAGAAATGGGCAAAACCGCCGCGAAGCTGCTGCATGACAGGATCAGAGGCGGTCACCAAATCCAAATCAAAGCCATGCTGCCCTCAAAAATCGAAACGCGAGAGAGCTGCATGAAGCTCAAAACGCCAAAATGAGCTTGCATTTTGTTTAAGGAGGTCTTAGCTTGGATATAGTAATCGGCGCTGATAAGGGCGGATTTGCCCTTAAACAGTCAGTGGTCCAGCACCTAAAAGACGCCGGTTTCACTGTCGAAGACGTGGGCACGCTTTCACTGGAACAACCCGTTGACTATGTGGACGCTGCCCGGCGTGCGGCGCAGCTGGTTTCACAGGGCAGCGTCGGGCGGGCGATACTCGTGTGCGGCACAGGCATGGGCATGGCAATTGCAGCCAACAAGTTCAAAGGCGTCCGCGCCGCGGTCGTTGAGAGCGTCTACGCCGCCGGATATGCCAGGAAAATAAATAACGCCAACATCCTCTGCCTGGGCGGCTTTATAATAGGGCCGGCCATGGCCGGTGAAATTGTGGACACCTTCCTCAATACAGAATACTTGGAGGGTTTTCCTCAGTGGAGAATAGAATACCTCTCGCAGCAGATGAGCGAACTGGAGCGAATGGAATCAGAAAACTTCAGGGAAATTTGAATCGAGCCTCCTGTCCGGTATAGGACAGGAGGCTCGGTTTTCACTGCCAGGCTCCGCTCGTACCTGCTGGGAACGCAAAGCGAGGCCGCGCTGGATGATAGGGTGCTTATAAAGTCCCATCCGGCCGGGCAACACGGCCGAGAGCGCGCGTATTATATTGCTCGCCGCAGCTTGACAAGGTTTGGGGCGGAAAATATAATTTTCTGTGTGGCTTTGGCCGCGGGATCGGAGGTTTGGGCATGAAGAAGGCGGTACTCATTCCGGATTCGTTCAAGGGCACGCTCTCGTCGCTGCGCATTTGTGAGCTGATGCGCAGCTGCATTGCAGAGCTGTGTCCGGGCTGCGAGGTCGTCTCCATACCCGTCGCAGACGGCGGTGAGGGCAGCGTCGAGGCCTTCCTTGAGGCAGTCGGCGGGCGCAGGGTCGAGGCACAGGTTACAGGGCCCTGGTTCGAGCCCTGCACGGCGCATTACGGCCTTCTCGACGACGGGCAGGTCGCAGTACTCGAGATGGCTGCCGCCGCGGGCCTGCCCATGGTCGGCGAGCGGCGCGACCCCTCCCGCACCACTACCTTCGGCCTCGGCGAGCTGCTCCTGCATGCGGCAGATAACGGCGCGCGGCGCATTATCCTCGGCCTCGGCGGCAGCGCCACTAACGACGGCGGCTGCGGCGCGGCGGCCGCTGCGGGCCTGCGCTTCCTCAACAGCGACGGGGCCTGCTTCGTCCCCGTCGGCGGCACGCTCAAAGACATCGCCGCCATCGACGTCTCGGGCCTTGACCCGCGTCTCCGGGGCGTTGAGATCGCCGCGATGTGCGACATCGACAACCCGCTCTTCGGCGAGAGCGGCGCGGCATATATCTTCGGCCCGCAGAAGGGCGCGGACGAGGCCATGGTGCGCGAGCTGGACGCGGGCCTGCGGCATCTCGCCGGCGTCATCCGGCGCGACACGGGCGCAGATGTTTCGCTGCTGCCCGGCTCAGGCGCGGCTGGCGGCATGGGCGCGGGCATGGCGGCCTTCTTCGGCGCGCAGCTGCGGTCAGGCATCGAGACCGTCCTGGACGTCACGGGCTTTGACTCTGCCGCCGCCGGGGCTGACTACATCTTCACCGGCGAGGGCAAACTCGACTCTCAGAGCCTGCGCGGCAAGGTCGTCATAGGCGTGGCCAGGCGCGCGGCGAAGCTGGGCGTGCCCGTCATCGCCATCGTCGGCGGGGCCGACTACGGCGCGGAGGCCGCCTGGGCCGAGGGCGTCACGGCGGTCTTTACCACCAACCGCCTGCCGCAGGACCTCGCCCTGCTCAGGCCGCACAGCGAGGAAAACCTGGTTTATACATTCAAAAACGTGCTGCGGGCGCTCGGCTCCGCGCCTTGAGCGCCGCCGCGAGGAGGTTCACGCATGGACTGGACTACACGGCTCGGCTCGCCGGTGGGCGAGCTCACCCTGGCCTCGGACGGCGAGGCGCTGACCGGGCTCTGGATAGCCGGGCAGAAATACCACTCCCTCGGCCTGGAGCCCGGGGCGCGCGAGGCGCGGCTGCCGGTATTCGAGGCGGCGGAGTGTTGGCTGGAGCGCTACTTTGCCGGCGAGTGCCCGGAGCCCGGCGAGCTCCGTCTGGCGCCCCGGGGCAGCCCGTTCAGGCAGATGGTCTGGCAGCAGCTGCTCACCATTCCGAGCGGGGAGGCCGTGACCTACGGCGAGCTTGCCCGCCGTCTGGGCGCGTCGGCGCGGGCGGTAGGCGGCGCGGTGGGGCACAACCCCATCTCGATAATCATACCCTGCCACCGCGTCCTCGGCGCCGGAGGCCGCCTCACCGGCTATGCCGCCGGGCTTGAGGTCAAGCTGGCGCTCCTGCGGCTGGAAGGCTGCCGTGCCCTCAAATAAGCGCGCAAAAAAGCGGACGACTGGCTCGTCCGCTTTTTCATCCCGCTCCGTATTCACCGTGCGCAGGTGCGGCCCGGCGTTTTTTGCCCATCGTACCACATCCTTTACCGGCCGGGTATTCACGTTTTTCGCCGCTTTGCCGGAACAAATCCGGGCTGTTTTTAGTCTTAATTTACAGGAAAACGCAGTTTGCAGTCATGCCGTTCACATTACACGATCGGGGTTTGGAGGAGGAGAAGCGATGAAAAAGCTGCTGGTATTTGGCCTCTGCACGGCGCTGCTCGCGGCGTGCCTGCTTTCGGGCTGCGGCGCGTCCGGAGCCGAAGGCGGCCTGAGCCTGGCCGGGCTGCTGGCCGGGGACATCCGTTCACTGTCGGTGGCCGGCTATGGCAGCTCCCGCGAGCTGAACGAGGCGGAGACGGCCGAGCTCTTGGAGCTGGCGAAGGGCATAAGCTACAGCCGCAGCCCCTCCGCCGACATGTCGGAGCCGGGCGCGGTCTCGGTCATCATCCGGGCGCAGTACGCGGACGGCGCCGAGCGCACGCTCACGCTGCCGTACTACTCCGCAGACGGCGTCACCTACGCCGCCGAAAACAGCTGCGTCACATACTTCGCGCCCTTCCTCGACTGAGCCCGGGGCGGCGCGCTCCATAGGAGCGCTGCGCAAAAACAGGCAGAAAAGCGCGGAGCTATCCGCGCTTTTCTGCTGCCCTGGGCGTCTCAGCTTATCTGCTCGTAGTAATTCCAGATGTCCTCCCCTGCTTTGGGCGCGGATATCATTTACAGGATGTGGGTCAGGCCGCCGCGATTATTTCCCGTGGATAGGCCGGAAAGTAGACGCGCAGAGAGCACTCGCTGTCCGAGCCGGCTATGATGTACTCTGCAAAAAGGTTTTCCCGGCAGCTGCCGTCTCCGCCTCTTTGTGCGTTCAGCCCTGTTCCGCCAGGTACAGGCTGACCCTGTCCTGGATGACCGCCGCCGCGGCCTGTGCGCTCTGTGCGCCGGCAAAATATGCCTCGGCTTCCTCCATGACTATGTCCTCCACCGTGTTGTCGTAGCGCGTGGCCTGCAGCTCGGAGCCCAGCAGCGCGCGCAGCTGCGCCGCGTTCGCCTCGGGGTCGTCGTAGAGCGTCAGTTCTCCAAACTCGGTGATATATTTCACCTCGCCTGCCGTCTTGTCCTCGAGGTACGGGGCCTCGATTCCGGTCTCGTAGGCCGCGATGTTCAGCGGCAGGCCGTCCTCGTAGGGGCGCGTCCTCGGCTCCGGGCCTAGGTAGGTCCGCAGGAAGTCCCAGGCCGCCTCGGTATTCCCGCACGCGCTCGTGACGGCGTAGCCGCCCATCAGCTCCGCGACGTATCGCCCCTGCTCGGAAAAGAGCGGCGTCAGCGCCACCTCGCCGCCGAGGTAGACCTTGAGGCTCGCGAAGTCCTCTATCGTGTATATGCCCGTCAGGCACACCGCCTGCCCGCCCTCGTAGAGCTCCGTGGGCCACTCGGCCGCAGAGGCGGCCTCCTCGGGCAGCGTCGCGGCGTATTCCAGAAGCTCCGCGAAGTCTCCGTCCGTGAACCGGGCCGTGCCCGCGCCGTAGTCCGCGAAGTTCCCGAGCAGCAGGCCGTAGCGCAGGGCCATGTCCCTCGAGAGCTGCCGCCAGAACAGCGAGCCGAAGCCCGCAGCCCTCACCGCCGCGTCCGCCTCAGCGAGCGTCAGGCCCTCAGTCAGCGCAATGGTCTCCGGGTTGCCGCAGACGGCGACGAGGTAATAGCCCGTGGGTATGGAGTAGAGGTGCCCGTCCGTCTCGAGCGCCGCGAGCAGCGCGGGAAAGAGGTCGCCGCGCTCTATGTCCGGGTCGGCGTCCAGGAGCGGATAGAGGTCGAGCAGCAGGCCCGCGGCGGCGTAGCGCTCGGCGGGCAGGCCCGTGAGGTCGAGGATGTCCGGCATGTTACCCGCGCCTATCTCGGTTATGAGCGCGTCAATTCCAATTTCGGAGTAGTCGCGCAGGCTTATTTTCACGTCCGGGCTGCGCTGGTTGAAGGCCGACACGGCCGGCGCCGCCGCGCCCGGCTCGAGCGTCGCCAGCGTCAGTGTCTCGACCTCGCGAGCCTCCGCCGGGTACAGGCGGTACCAGGCACTGCTGCTTTCGCTGCTGCCTGTCCAGCCGTTGAAGATGAAGGAGCCGTCGTCCAGCGCGCAGGGCAGGGATATCCTGTAAAGGCCGAGGGACAGCACGTCAAAGAGTTCCTCGCGCTCGCCGGTCTCGAGGTCGAGGCCGTAGACGCTCTGTTCCTCCGTCGAATACGGCAGGAGGTAGAGGTCGTATCCGCCGCCGCCGTCGAAGACGCCCCAGTTCTCGTCGAAGCGCAGCTCCTCGCCGCCGGGCTTCCAGATGCGCAGGCCGCGGCGGGTGACGTCGCTGTCGCCCTCGGCGGCGCTGTAGAGCACCAGCTCGCCATGCGCGTCCAGCGCCAAGTTCACGAACTGCTCCGTCGGCTCGCTGTGCAGCACCTCCATCGTCTCGAGGTCGATGAGCCGGAATTCCTCGAAGGTGCAGACGCCCAGCCTGCCGTAGTCGTCGGGCTGGTATGTGGTCAGCCATGCGTCTTCCGGGAAGCCGAAGTCCTGCAGAGTATATTCCTCCAGCCCGCCCGAGGGCGCGCGGCTGACTATCACATGGGCGTCCTCGCGCACATAGCTGGCCCAGAGTCTTCCCTCAGGGTCGAGGTGGACGTTGCTGAGACGCAGGCCCTCAAGTTCCGGATATTCTGTTTTCTCTCCGCCATCCACGGGTACGGCGTAGTAGGTGTTATAGTAGTCCCGGCTGCCGTCCTGCACCGGATGACGGACGCGCATGACCATGAGGCCGCGCTCCACCGCGGCTATGCTCTCACCCTCGGCAAGTTCGAGGGGCACGAGCTCATAGTCCAGTTCCACGGTCTCCTGCTCCTGCCCGCCGCACGCGGACAGCAGGAGCAGGATGGCAACGCAGAATGTCGAAAGCTTCTTCCTCAACATATTCGGGCGCCGCCTTTCATCCTCGAGTTCAGTTATTTTCTGGATCCTCCGCCGCGCATATGAGATCTGCGATACTATGAGCAAAAATGCGGTCAATGCCGCTTGGTTTGTATATTTGGACGTTGAAGTAATAGCGATTGTTTCCAGTATGCGTCATATTTTGCAGCCGGCGCGTGGGTTTGGGGCGCAAAAAAAGGAAGGGGCGGCGGGCAGGATGAAGCTGCCGACCTTGGGCAGCACATAGTACACGGCGCCGTCCACGGTCACGACGTAGCTCACGCCTACGACCAGTTTGCCGTTCACATAGCTGATGGTGTAGTTCTCGCTCGCGAGGCCGCCGATGACGGTTATGGAGTATTCCCCGGCCTTGGTCATGTCGGGGACACCGGTCAGCTCCGGAGCTTCCAGCAGTTTGTCGCTGCCGACAAGGCCATCGACCTTGTATGTAAGCTCGGGTATCGCGTCGCCCATGTTGGCGCTCTTGTCCTCGGCGGTTATGGTGAGCGTCCTGGGCGTTATCTCGCCGACAGCCGCCGTAACGGCATCCGTGCTGAGGACGTATTTAGCCGCATCAGCGCCCGCGAGCGTGATGCCGCTTGCCTTGATGGTCTTGACCTCACCTGCGTTTTTATCCTCGTAAGTGTAGCTTGAAGCCGTGGCGGTGACATCGGCACCGGTGGCGATGTCACCGAGCGTGATGCTCAGGCCGTGGCCCTCTGGCACGCTCGTATCGCCGTCGTAGGTCTTTGTGACAGAGCCGGTGATCGACGGGGTGACAAGGGATTTGGTGGTGAGCGTGGTGTCGGCGGTGACCGGATAGGGCACGTCCACTCTTCCCCTTTGGTGTCAAAGTATACCTTGTTCGGCTCGCCATTGAAGTCGTCGCCGCTGTTTAGGTAGCTGACGTAATCCTCGTCTACGGTGACCCTCACGACCTCTCTGTGCGTGCTGTCGAGGTTGGGGAATTTATCGCCGTTCTCGACCAAGGTCTGACGCCACGGGCCTGCTGTCTGCGGGGCGTTCAGCAGCCACGTCACTTCGCCCGAGGTGAATTGGTCGGCGGATTTGGATTCGACCTTTTCGCTCGTGCCGTTGCCGCCGCCGATGCCGCTGTCGCAGGATGTGTTGAGCCAGTAGCAGTTCGTTATCGTGCCGCCGTTGTTACGCCCGCACACGCCGCCTACGTTGGCTTCGCCGCTGCCGGTCACGGTGCCGGTGTTGTAGCAGTTTTCTATCGTACCGGCGTTGTTATACCCGCAAAAGCCGCCGACGTTGCCTCTGCCGCTCACGGTGCCGCTGTTGCTGCAATTTTCTATCGTGCCGCTGTTTCGCCCGCACACGCTGCCGACTGAGACTCCGGCGTCATTTACGGTCGCGCTGCCGGTAATATCGCTGTCTTTAATATTCAGGTCCTGCACTTTGCCGCCTCTGCCGATATAGCCGAACAGGCCGACGTAGACATAGGTGTCGCTGATGCCGTTTTCGATATTGATATACAGCCCGCTGATGCTGTGGCCGCCGCCGTCGAAGGTGCCGGTGTAGTTATTTATTGGCGTCCACTCGCGGAGGCCGGTGCCGTTGAGGTCGCCGTCCACGTCCAACACGTTTTCGTTGATGGTGATGTCGTTCATCAGCTTGGCGTGGGCGGATGAGCCTCCATACTGCGCGAACCAGTAGAGCTCGTCCGCGGTGCGGATCTGGTAGGGGTCGGCCGCCGTGCCGCTGCCTGCGGGCTGCCCCGATGTTGCAGATGCGCCGAAGCATAGGGCGCAGAGGATCAGGGCTGCTGTGAGTGCCAATACAAACAGTTTCTTCATATCGTCCCTCCTGTCTCATGCCAAAGGGTTTTCGCATTGCTGCGCAATGCGAAAACGGTGTACACTATTTGACGTTTGACTGCAATAGGCGCGGCAAAAAAACGCCCCTGCGGTATGTCCCGCAGGGGCTCGGCAATTTGGAGGGTTGCCGGGTTTAATCGTACTCGCCGCCTATGTACAGGCCCATGTTCCCGCCCTGGCAGACCAGCTCGAACATCGCGCCGCTGCTGTTATATGCGCGGACGGCATAGCGCCCGCCGGCGGCGGTCTGGTCATCCACTATCTCGTCGCTGCTGAAGCCCGCGGCCTTCACGCCCGCGTAGTAGCTCCTGCCCTGCTCCACCGTGACGCCGGTATAGTAGATCGCCCAGCTGCCGCCGCCGCGGTCCTCTACGCGGCTGAGCGTGCCCGCGCCGGGTTCCGGTATCAGCGCCGCGCTGCCTGTACGGGGAAAGCTCAGTTCCTCCTCCAGGAAGTCGTTGCCGTCGATATTTATGACGTCGTCCCAGTCCGTGCCGCTTATTACGATGCCCGGCTCCGTCTCGACCGGCTCGCTGTCACGGCCGCCGAACACGCCCGCCAGCCAGAGCACGATCACGACCGCAATTATGGTGAAGGCGGCGATCAGGGCTACGATTATCGCGGTCTTGCCGCCGTCGCCCTTCCTCACGGGCTTCGCAGGACGCTCGCGCACGGGCGGCTGCTCCGCGCCCGCTTCCTGACGCGGCGCGCCGCACCTCGGGCAGAAGGCCGCGCCCGGCCGCAGCTCCGTGCCGCATTTCGCGCAGAAGCCGCCGGTCTCAGGCTCGGGCGGGGCCGGTTCCTCGTACTTCGTTCCGCACTCGCAGCAGAACAGCTCGTCGTCCTGAAGCTCTGCGCCGCATTTGGGACATATCCTTGACATCATCTTTCCTCCTTAATTCGTGAGCGGAAGCAGCCCCAGCGCCGTCGCAAGGCCGCAATTGAGCACATAGCAGCCGCCGCTGCCGTCCCCATAGCCGTTCTGTATGTAGTCCAGCCACTCCTGCTGCGTCAGATAGCTCACGACGCTGTTCACGTTCTCGCCGTCCACGGGCAGGATGGTCGTCTC
>CALXEH010000033.1 GCA_944387285.1 uncultured Oscillospiraceae bacterium
TCTCCAGACTCATCACCGGCAGACTCAGATCCGCCGTCTTCGGCATCCCGTTCGCTACCCATTTGATCTTGTCCATTGCTGAGCGCCTCCGTAAATTAAATTTTTATCATACTAAAAATTTTTTAGTTCCGGGACTATAATAACATATGTACAGCGAATTGCAAGAGCAAATCTAAAAAATTTTTAGCTCATGAATAAGTTTTTTCAGACACAGGCCCGGCGCCAGAAATCTGCGGCCTGCTGCCGGGCGTCGGAGAGCAGGGCCTCCGCGTCCAGGGCCTTAAGGACCCGGTTTTCCATGATGACCTTGCCGGCTATGACGGTGGTCGCGACGTTGGCTCCGCGCAGTGCGCGCAGGATATGCTCGTCCGCGTTCGCGGCGGTCAGCGGCGTGGGCGGCTGGTAGTCGCAGACTATGACATCGGCGGCCGCGCCGGGTCTCAGGACGCCCAGCTCCAGGCCGAAAAAGCGGCCCGCGGCCGTCGGGCTGCCGCGGAAGAGCAGCCCGGGCACCACGCCCTCGCCGGCGAGCGCGTCCCCGGCGTTGTGGCGGCAGAGCAGGCTGGCCGTCCTCAGGGCGCCGAGCATGTCCGCGCCGCAGCCGTCGCTGCCCAGGCCCAGCGCCAGCCCCGCCCGCGCGTAGTCGTCCATATTCGCGCAGCCCACGGCGCTGCCCATGTTGCTCTCGGGGCAGTGCACGACGGCCGTGTCGGTCTCGCGCAGGATCTGCACGTCCTCCCAATTCAGATGTATGCAGTGCGCCGCGATGGTCTTGCGGCCCAGGACGCCGCGCTCGCGCAGCCGGCGCACGATGGAGCGCCCGTAGGTCTGCAGGCTGTGCGTCGTGTCCTCGAGCGCCTCGGCGACGTGGATGTGGCAGCCCGAAGTGGCAGGCAGGGCCTCCATGCAGGCCTCGAGCGTCCGGTCCGAGAGGGTGAAGCCCGCGTGCATGCCCATCATGCCCCGGCGCAGGCTGCCGCCGCGCCGCGAGGCCTCGCGCATGAAATCGAGGTTCTCCTGTATCGCCGCGCGGCACTTGCTCTCGCCCTCGCGGTCGGAGACCTCGTAGCACAGGCAGGCACGCAGCCCCAGCCTGTCCGCCGCACGGCTCACCTCCGCCAGGCTGCCGGACACCGCGCCGTAGCTCGAATGCTGGTCGAACACCGTCGTCACGCCGTTCCTCACGCAGTCGAGGAAGGAGGCGGAGGCGCTGTGGTACACGTCCTCCAGGTTCATTGCGCGGTCGAGGCGCCACCAGCTGCCCTCGAGCACGTCCATATATCGCAGCGGCCTCTCGCCCCTGGGCGTCAGCCCGCGGGAAAACACCGCGCGGGAATGGTGGTGGAGATCCACAAGCCCCGGCATGATGAGCCCGCCCCTGGCGTCCACGAAACCGGCGCCCGGATACTCCCGCTTCAGCCTCGAGACCGGGCCCAGCGCCAGTATCAGCCCGTCGTCCCCTGCGGCTACCCCGCCGCCGGCTATGAAGGGCCGCTCGGGGTCCCGCGTCAGGACGGCCCCGCCGCCGATTATGATCATCTCCGACTTCCTCCTTACCCGGAAAACCTAAAAAATATTTTTGGAAATCTCGCGTTTTGTAATAATTTCGCTTGTGTAATGGGCCTGCCTGTGGTAAAATGAATGTGAAAGTTGCAAAAGGAGGGTTTTTGGATGTTGAACGAAGCCACGCTGCAGATGCTCAGGCAGCTCGCGCACGGCCTATGCGTCCATTTCGGCAGCAACTGCGAGGTGGTCGTCCATGACCTGAGCCGCAATCAACCGGACAGCAGCATCGTCCTCATCGAAAACGGGCACGTCAGCAGCCGCAAGGTGGGCGACGGGCCCAGCCACATCGTCCTCGAGGCGCTCAGGGCCGACCCGGCCAAGCTGGAGGACAAGCTCTCCTACCTCACCCGCACGCACGACGGGCGCATACTCAAGAGCAGCACCATCTACATCCGTGACGAGGAGGGCAGCGTCTCCGCCATCTTCGCCATCAACTACGACATCACCGGCCTGCTCGCCGTGGAGGGCAGCCTGCACTCCCTCATTTCCACCGGCAGCAGCGGCGACCTGGGCGACAACGAGCCCGAGAGCATACCGCTCAACGTGAACGAGCTGCTGGACGAGCTCATAAACCAGTCCATCAAGCTGGTTGGCAAGCCCGTCGCCATGATGAACAAGGACGACAAGATAAAGGCCATCCAGTTCCTCAACAACGCCGGCGCCTTCCTCATCACGAAGAGCGGCGACAAGGTCAGCAAGCAGTTCGGCATCAGCAAGTACACGCTCTACAACTACATGGACGCCAGCAAGGCCGAATAAAAAACCGCACAGACGCCCCGGGACCGCTCAGGTCCCGGGGCGTATTTTGTTATGGCTGCCAGACGGAGTAGCCGTAGACCATTATGACTATGCTGACGATGAGCAGTACGTTGCCGACGGTTATGTAGGCGGGAGTCACGCACAGGCAGGCCATGAAGGCGCCGACGGCCATGATGACGGTGCCGATGAGCGCGGCCAGCTTGTAGCGCAGGAGACTGGGCTTCTTGTTCTTGTCGTTCATTTTACTTCGCCTCCGTATTCACGACTTTGTTCTTGCCGGTGGCCAGGGAAAGCACGATGTAGAGCACCGCGCCCAGCACAAGGCTGTTGAGCGAGGGCAGGCCCCAGGGGATGACGTACACCAAAACGGCGCTCACTACCCAGCTTATCCAGGGTATGGCGTTCCACTTCGCGAAGACGGCGGACTCGAGCGAGCCGTACCTGCCCCTGTGGATGATGAAGTAGTCGGCCAGGATGATGCCCGCCAGCGGCGGCACGATGTTGCCGAGGACGTTCAGGAAGCTGTAGAAGAAGTCCACCTGATAGGGCTTGAGCAGCGTCGCCAGGGCCGAGATCGCGATGACCACGATGAGGGTCTTGTTCCGGCCCGCCTTGAAGCTGTTGGCGAGGTTCAGGCTGGTGGAGTAGAGGTTCGCGACGTTCGTCGTGAAGATGTTGGTCGTCATGAGGATGAGCGCCGGGATGACGAGGCCGAAGCCGAGCAGGACGTTCGTCAGGTCGTAGTCGTTCATGGCGATGGTGGCGATGGCGCCGCAGACGATCATGAGGATGTTGCCGAAGAGCAGGCCGGTCAGGGCCGAGGCCACGGCCTCCCTGGTGCTGCGGGCGTAGCGCATGATGTCCGCTATGCAGGTCGCCGTCGAGAGTATCCAGGCGCCGATGACCGTGGTGACGCCGGCGGCGAGGGTCATGGGAGCCGAGGGCCGGTAGGCCATGAGCGCTTCCCAGCTGCCCAGCACGCCCATCGAGCGGATGGTAGTCGCAATGGAGAGGAACACGATGGCCGGGATCGCCACATAGCCGAGGATCGTGATGGCCTTCACGCCGTAGAAGGCGAAGGCGCCCATCGCTATGGCGCTGAGGACCATGCAGATCGCCTCGCCGACCTCGCCCATGCCGAGCGCCGTCGCGACGAAGTGGCCGTAGGTCGCGGCCTGGATCGTGTACCAGCCGATGTTCACGATGGGCACGAAGATCGAGGCGACCTTGGAGCCCATAACGCCGAAGCTGTAGCGGGTCAGCAGCGCGAAGGTGAGGCCCGTCTTGCTGGCGATCACGCTGACCGCCACCGCGATTATGCACAGGAATACGTTGCCGATGAGAGTCGCGTAAATGACTTCCTTGAAGTTCAGACCTACAGCCAGGGTGCCGCCCGCCATCATCGACACGATGACGAAGACGAAGCCCGTCCAGATAATGGTGAGGCTTATGTAGCTCTTGCGCTCGCTTTCAGGCACGGCAGTCAGCGAAAATTCGGTATCCTGCTGTGCCGCCTGGGGCTTCTTTTCCTTCACGCTCAGGATCTCCTTAAATAACTTCAGGCCGCGGACGATTATACAAGTAGCACAAAAATTTTTTCGCCCCGGCCCCAAATCTGTTTGCATTTACAGTATATCCCCTGTCCGGCAAAAAGTCAACAAAATTTTTTTCAAAACTAAAATTATTTTTGTCGAAGGCGGGAGAAAGAGATACGCCGCCCCGGAAAAGGTTTCCGGAGCAGCGTTATTTGGCTCATGGGGCGCTCAGCTGAGCTCGAACATGCCGTGATAGAGCTTGTAGTAGAGGCCCTGCTGGCGCAGGAGCTCGTCGTGGTCGCCGCGTTCGACTATGCGGCCCTGCTCGAGCACCATGATGGCGTTGGAGTTGCGCACGGTGGAGAGCCTGTGGGCGATGACGAAGACCGTGCGGCCCTCCATGAGCCTGTCCATGGCCTTTTCGATGAGGGCCTCGGTGCGGGTATCGACGGAGCTCGTGGCCTCGTCCAGGATGAGCACGGGCGGGTCGGCGACGGCGGCGCGGGCTATGGCCAGCAGCTGGCGCTGGCCCTGCGAGAGGTTGGCGCCGTCCGAGGTCACGGGCGTGTCGTAGCCCTGCGGCAGGCGGCGGATGAAGGAGTCGGCGTTGGCGACCCTGGCCGCGGCCTCTATCTCCTCCTGCGTGGCGTCGAGCCGGCCGAAGCGGATGTTGTCGGCTATC
Source organism: uncultured Oscillospiraceae bacterium (assembly GCA_944387285.1). Taxonomy (GTDB): domain Bacteria; phylum Bacillota; class Clostridia; order Oscillospirales; family Oscillospiraceae; genus Scatomorpha. The sequence continues at coordinate 4,543 of CALXEH010000033.1, forward strand.
GTGCCCGTGAACAGGTGCGTATCCTGCAGCACCATACCCAGCGAGCGGCGCAGGGACTCCTTTTTTATCTCGCGCACGTCCAGGCCGTCGTAGGTAACGCGGCCGTGTTCGACGTCGTAGAAGCGGTTTATGAGGTTCGTTATCGTGGTCTTGCCCGCGCCGGTGGAGCCGACGAAGGCTATCTTCTGCCCGGGCTTGGCGTAGAGGCTCACGCCGTGGAGCACGGGGCGGCCGCGCTCGTAGCCGAAGTCCACGTCCTCGAAGCGCACGTCCCCGCGCAGGGGACGCAGGGCTCCGTCGGGCGTCTTCCAGGCCCAGCAGCCGGTCTTTTCCGCGGACTCGCAGAGCGCCCCGTCCCGCTCCAGCGCGTTCACGAGCACGGCCCCGCCCTCGTCGGGCTCCGGCGTCTCGTCCATGGCCTCGAAGACCCGCTCCGCGCCGGCGAGGGCGGCGAGCAGGAAGTTCGACTGCTGCGTGAACTGGTTTATGGGCGCGGCCGCCTGCCGCACGAAGACCAGGTAGCTCGCCAGGCTGCCCGCGTCGGTCTGGCCGCGCAGGGCCATGATGCCGCCCAGCACCGCCACGATGGCGTAGTTGATGTAGGAGATGCTCACCACGGCCGGGATCATGGTCGAGGCGTAGCTCTGCGCGCCGGTGCCGGCGCGGCGCAGGGCCTCGTTCTTCTCCTCAAAGGCCGCGATGCCCGCCGCCTCGTGGTTGAAGACCTTCACGACCTTCTGGCCGTTGACCATCTCCTCGATATAGCCGTCGAGCTCGCCCAGGCAGGCCTGCTGCTTGTTGTAGTACATCTTGCTGCGCCTGCCGCTGTACCTGATGTAGAGGAACATGGCGACGTAGCAGACGGCGACGATGAGCGAGAGCTGCCAGTTGAGCACGAAGAGCAGCACCAGCGTGCCGGCCATCTGGATGAAGCTCTGTATGACCATGGCGAAGCTGTTGTTGAGCGCGTCGGCTATGGTGTCCACGTCGTTCGTGAAGTAGCTCATGATATCGCCGCGGCTGCGGCTGTCGAACCAGCCGAGCGGCAGGGCCTGCAGGTGGGCGAAGAGGTCGCGGCGGATGTCGAAGAGCGAGCGCTGCGCCATGGTGCACATGCACTGGGTATAGCCCAGCGCGCAGAGCACGCCGAGCCCGTAGACGCAGGCGGTGAGCACGACGCCGGAGACGAAGGCCTGCCAGTCGCCGCGCTCTAGGCTGTTCACGACGGGGCGTATCATGTAGGTGCCCGCAAGGTTGGCCGAGGCGCTGACCGTGACGAGCAGGGCGACGGCGAAAAGCAGCAGCCGGTAGCGGCCCATGTAGCGCAGCAGCCTGCGCACGGTCTGCCAGAGGTGCTTTGGCTTTTTACCGCTGAGCGGACGTGCCATCCGGCTCACCTCCCTTCATCTGCGAGGCGTAGATCTCCTGGTATATCGGGTCCGAGGCGAGCAGCTGCTCGTGGCTGCCCACGGCGTGGATGCGCCCGTCCTCGAGTATGACGATCTTGTCCGTGTGTATGACGGAGCTGATCCTCTGGGCGATGATGATCTTCGTGACGTCGCCCAGCTCGGCGAGGCCGGCGCGGATCTTCGCCTCCGTGGCGGTGTCCACGGCGCTGGTGGAGTCGTCGAAGATGAGCACCTTTGGCCGCTTGAGCAGGGCGCGGGCGATGCACAGGCGCTGCTTTTGCCCGCCGGAGACGTTCACGCCGCCCTGGCCGAGGTCCGTGTCGAGGCCCTTGGGGAACCTCTCGATGAACTCGTCGGCGCAGGCCCTGCGGCAGGCGGCCATCAGCGTCTCGTCGTCCGCCTCCGGGTCGCCCCAGCGCAGGTTCTCGCGGATGGTGCCGGAAAAGAGCACGTTCTTCTGCAGCACCATGGCCACGGCGTCGCGCAGGGCCGCGAGGTCGTAGGCGCGCACGTCCAGCCCGCCCACCTTCACGCTGCCCTCCGTGGCGTCGTAGAGCCGGGGTATGAGCTGCACCAGCGTGGTCTTCGCCGAGCCCGTGCCGCCCAGGATGCCCACCGTCTCGCCCGCGCCTATGTGCAGCGACACGCCCGAGAGCGCGTATTCGGCGGCCGAGCGGTTGTATTTGAAGGACACGCCCTCGAAGTCCACGCTCCCGTCCGCGACCTCAGTCACCGCCTCCGCCGGCGAGACCAGGGCCGGCTCCTCATCCAGCACCAGGCCTATGCGCCGCGCGCTCGCCAGCGAGCGGGTCAGCAGCAGGAACACGTTCGATATGAACATCATCGAGTTCATGACCTGCAGAACATAGCTCAAAAAGCCCGTCAGTTCCCCGACCAGCAGCTCCGAGCGCGTTATCATGTTCCCGCCGAACCACATGATGCCGATGACCGCCGTATACATGGCGAGCTGGAAGGAGGGCAGGTTCAAAAGCGCCCGGCGGAAGGTGCCGAGGCTCGTTTCCCTGAGCGAGGCGTTCACCTCGCTGAACTTCTCCTCCTCGTACTCGCCGCGCACGAAGGCCTTGACGGCGCGGATGGCCGTGAGGTCCTCCTGCACGACGGCGTTCAGGCGGTCCACCGCCCGCTGCAGCACCGGATACCTCGGCGCCACGCTCCGGACGACGAAGAACATGATGAGCCCCAGCACCGGCGTGCAGATAATGAACACCAGCGCCAGCCGCGCGTTCATCATTATGGACAGGCCTATGCCCATGATGAGCATGACCGGGCTGCGCACCAGCGGCCGCACGCCGCCGATCATAGCGTTCTGTATGACCGTCACGTCCGTCGTCATGCGGGTGACGAGGCTCGAGCTCTCAAAGCGGTCGAGATTCTCAAAGGCATAGCCCTGCACCCTTTTGAACTGCTCGCTGCGTATGTTCGCGCCGAGGCCGTAGGCCGCCCGGGCGGTGCAGCGGGCGTAAAACAGCCCGCCTATGAGCGCGAGCAGCGCGCACACGCCCATCTGCGCGCCCTTCACGAGTATGTAGTCCACATCCCGCCTCGCCACGCCGACGTCTATGAGGTCGGCCATCAGCACGGGTATGACCAGCTCGAAGGAGGTCTCCACCAGCACGAGGAACATGCCGAGGTAAAGGTCCCTCCTGTACCTGCCCAGGCAGGCGAAGATGCGCTTTAGCTCCGCCATCAGCCTTCCGCCTCCTCTGAGCGCAGATTGGCGTAGGCCCTGTACAGATAATCGGCAAAGCGCTCCTTTTCCTCGGGCGAAAAGCCGCGCAGCAGGCGCTCGTCAAAGCGCGCGCCGCAGTCGGACCAGGCCTGGGCCGCCTCCCGGCCCTTTTCCGTGAGCTCCACCAGGCCGCAGCGCCGCCGCGGCGAGCCGGCGTCCCGGCTTATGAAGCCCTCGCGCTCCAGGGCCAGCAGCATCCGCGACACCGCCGCCGGGTCTACCTCGAAATACTCCGCCAGCTCCTTCTGCATGCAGCTGCCGTGGGTCAGCAGATAAAACAGCAGCTTCGGCTGCCCGGTGCCCAGGCCGAGCGCCGTGCCCTCACGCCGGAGTATGGCCCGCTGGGCGTGGAAGAGCCTGTATATCCGCATGTGAAATCTCCGCTCCAAAACCCTGCCTCCTATAATTGACATATCAATGATTGATATGTCAATTATACCACGCCGCAGCAAAAAGTAAAGACCGCTCTTGACAGGGCGGCGAAGCTGTTATTGAATAAAGTCGTACACCCAGGGAAGGAGGCGGGCTAGTATGGCGGTTTTGGAATGTGCCGGCCTGCACAGGAGCTTCGGGAGCTTTGAGCTCGGAGAGCTGACGTTTTCTGCGGCGGAGGGCCGCGTGCTGGGCCTGCTCGGGCCGAACGGCAGCGGCAAGACGACGCTGATAAAGCTGATAAACGGCCTCATCCGGCCCGACGGCGGGCGGGTGACGGTATGCGGGCTGGAGCCGGGGCCGGCGTCCCGGGCGCTGGTCTCGTACATGCCGGAGCGGATGCAGCTGCCGGACTGGATGAAGGTCGGCGGCCTGGTCCGGTTTTATGGGGATTTCTACCCGGATTTTGAGGCTTCGCGCGCCCGCGAGCTGCTCTCGAGCCTGGGCGTGGACGAGGGGCAGAGGGTGAGGCAGCTGTCCAAGGGCCTCAGGCAGAAGACCCAGTTGGTGCTCACCATGAGCCGGCGGGCCCGGCTCTACCTGCTGGACGAGCCCTTCGGCGGCGTGGACCCGGCCTCGCGGGACTATATACTTGAGACGATCATGTCCGGCCGGGCGGAGGGCTCGGCGCTGCTCATCTCGACGCACCTCATAGCGGACGCCGAGGGCCTGCTGGACGACGTGCTCTTCCTCGCCGACGGCAAGGCGCTGCTCTCCGGCCCGGCGGAACAGCTGCGCCGGGAACGCGGCATGAGCATCGACGCGCTGTTCAGGGAGGTGTTCAGATGCTGAGACGGCTGCTGAAATACGAATTTGCCGCCACGGCCAGGTATATCCTGCCGCTGCTGGCCCTGCTGTTCGTCATGAGCGGGGCGGCGGCCCTGAGCATACGCCTGCTCGGCTCGGGCTATACCGGCCGCGCGGCGGCGATACTCGCGGCCATATCCGTGGTGCTGTTTTTCCTGAGCGTCATGGCCCTTGCGGCCGTGACCCTCGTCGTCGTGGTCTACAGGTTCTACAAAAACCTGCTCGGCCCGGAGGGCTACCTCATGCACAGCCTGCCTGTGAGCGTACACCCGCTCATCTGGTCGAAGCTCATCACGGCGCTGTGCTGGTTCATACTCACGGGCCTGTGCATCTACGCCTGCGTCTTCACCGTGGCCTTCAGGGCCGAGGTCTGGAGCGAGGTGCTCTCCGAGCTGCGCCTGCTCTTCGAGCGCCTGAGCGCCGCCTACGGCATAGGCGCGGCCGAGCTGCTGAGCGTCGTGCTCAAGCTCGCGCTGCTGCTCCTGCTCGGCACCGCCTCGTCCATCCTGCTCTTTTACGCCTCGCTCGCCATCGGCCACAGCTTCAACAGGTACAAATTGCTGGCCTCCGCCGGCATCTTCCTGGGCCTGGGGCTGCTGTCCCAGCTCGTCACCCTGCTGCTCGCGCTCATAACCGGCTACAGCCTGCGCGGCTTCGTGACGGTGCTGAACCTCAGAAGCCTCGCCCAGCTGGGCCACGCGCTGCTTTCGGGCGGCATCCTCCTGAACGCCGCCTGGTGCGTCATACTCTACCTGCTCACGGCGCACATGCTGGGCCGGCGCCTGAACCTAGAATGAGAGGGCGCCTCGCCGCGGCGCTTGCCGCCGCCCTGCTGCTTCTGAGCGCCTGCGCCGCCCCTGAGCCCGTGAGCACCTCCACGCCCGAGCCCACCGCGGCGGCGTCCACGCCCGAGCCGGCGCCGGAGCCCACTCCGCCGCCCACGCCCGAGCCGACGCCCGAGCCCACGCCGCCGCCCACGCTCCTGGGCGAGACCGAAGACATGGGCCAGGAATACCAGGACGCCATCATCTTCTACGGCGACAGCAACACCAACGGCCTGAGGCTGCAGGAGCTGCTGCCCGGCGGCTACGCCACCACCCAGGTCTGGACGCCCATGAGCGGCACCCTCACCCTCAACCGCTGGAGCATCGACCAGATCGTCTATCCCGACACCTGGACCGAGATGCCCGTGACCGAGGCCATGGCCCTCAAGCAGCCCGAATACCTCATCGTGAACCTGGGCGAAAACGGGGTGTCCTTCATGGACGAGGAATACTTCAAGGCCGAGTACACGGCCCTGGTGCAGGCCCTGGCCGAGGCCTGCCCCGGGACGAAGCTCATGTGCGCCTCGCTCTTCCCCGTGGCGGACAGCTACCCCTACCAGCGGGACATAAACAACGAGAAGCTCTCCGCCGCAAGCGGCTGGATATACGAGGTCGCCGAGGCCGAGGGCCTGCGCTATATCGACCTCGCCGCCGCGGTAAAAGGCGAGGACGGCAGCCTGCCCGAACACCTGCACCTCGGCGACGGCTACCACCTCAACGCCGAAGGGCACCGGCTGGTGCTCGATTACATCAGGACCCACGGCTATCAGTAAAAACATGGCGCCGCAGTTTTCCTGCGGCGCCCTTTCGGCTTTGACCGTTTAATCGAAGGCGGATTCGGTTTTTACGTTCAGCACCTCGCCGGTGAAGGCGTCTATGGCGTATTCATATTCCGTCGTGCCGACGATGAAGCTGACCTCGTAGTATTTGAAGCCGTCGTCGTTCTCGTAATCGGCGTCGAGCGCCTTGACCTGGCTTTCGGTGAAGCCGGCGTCCGTCAGCGCGGCCTGCTTGGCGGCCGCGGCGCCTATGCGCCCGCTGCTGTAGAATGCGAAGTACCAGACCGCCGCGCCGGCGATGAGCAGGACCAGGAGCACTATGGCCAGAATGAGCGCGATCTTCTTTTTCATGCGGGACCTCCTGTGATCTCGTTGTGCGCCCATTAAACCAGCCCAGTATTAGAGCAGCGTTAAGGCCACGGGAAAGCCGCGAAAAACAGCGGCCGGCTCAGGCGAGCCGGCCGCTGCCGCGTTTATTCAGCTTTGGTGAGCTTGTCGAGATACTGTTTTTTCCTGGCGGCCAGGGCGAGCTCGTAGTCCGCGCCGCCGTCGGCGTGCAGGCTCTGGAGATAGGCGTGGTGATTTTTCTTGATGTTCTCGTTCTCGCGGGCGAGCATGAGCAGGGCTATGCTCGAGCACTGGTCCGCCGCGCGCTCGAGGTAGGTCAGCGTCTCGAGGAAGACCAGGCCGCCGTTCACCGTGCAGATGCCCCGGCGCAGCCGGTCCGTGTGGTTGTCGCGCAGCAGCAGCACCATGTCGTCTATGACTTCCTCCAGCGGCTCCACCCTGCGGGCCTCGATGTTGTCGTCCTTCGTGAAGGCCTCCACGGTGAGCTTCACGATCTCGCTGACGGCCTCGCCTATGATGACCAGCTCGCTCTTGGCCTGTTCGGAGAGGGAGACGCGCTGGGCGGCCAGGCGCTCGGCCAGTTCGTCTATGTTCGTGGCGTAGTCGCCGATGCGCTCAAAGTCGGGCACGGCCTGCATGAGCAGGTTCATCCTCGCGTCGTCGCCCTCGCTCTGCAGGCTGTGCGAGAGCTTGATGAGGAAGTTGTCCGCGCGGTCGGCGAAACGGTCTATGCGCTCCTCGCGCGAGTTGATGGCCTGGGTCACCGAGGCCTCGTAGCCCTGCAGCTGCCGGAGCGAGACGTCTATGTTCTCGGAGGCGAGGGTGCCCATGCGGCCGATGGCATTCGCCGCCTCGGCCATGGCGAGGGCAGGGGAGACCAGCAGCTTCTCGTCGAGCATGGCGAGCTCCGCCGCCTTCGTCTCCTCCTCGGCGTCGGCCGGGATGATCTTTATCGACAGCTCCATGAGCAGGTTCACGAAGGGCAGCAGCACTATGGCGGTGGCGATGTTGAAGAAGCTCTGGAAGTTCGCTATGGAGCCGCTGTCCACCGTGTGCGACATGAGCTCCGTTATTACGCCCGTCCTCTCGAGTATGCCCATGACGATCATGAACAGTATGGTGCCTATGACGTTGAAGAGGATGTGCGCTATGCCCGTGCGCTTGGCGTCCCTCGAGGTGCCCAGCGAGCAGAGGAAGGCCGTGACGATGCAGGTGCCGATGTTGATGCCCATGATGAGCGGGTAGACCAGCTGGAAGGTCATGGCCCCTGTCACCGACAGGGCCTGCAGCATGCCGACGACGGCCGAGCTGCTCTGGACTATGACGGTGACGGCAATGCCGACGATGATCTCCAGCACCGGCATCTCGGAAAAGCGCGTGAGCAGGTCCACGAAGGTCTGCGACTCCGCCAGGGGCGCGACGGCGTTCGTCATGGTCATCATGCCGGTGAAGAGGATGCCGAAGCCCACGCAGATCTCGCCCGGGCCTTTGACGCTGCTCTTTTTGATGAACATGACGAGGATAATGCCGATTATGAGCGCCGCCGGCGCCAGGGTCGAGGGCTTGAAGATCTCGAGCGCGATGTTGCCGCCGGACTCGATATCCATGAGCCTTATGATCTGCGCGGTTATGGTCGTGCCGATGTTCGCGCCCATGACTATGCTTATAGCCTGCCTGAGCGTCAGTATGCCCGCGGCCAGAAGGCCGACGGTGAGGACGATGGTGGCCGAGGAGGCCTGGATTATGGCCGTGACCAGCATACCGGTCAAAAGCCCCGTGAACGTGTTCTTCGTCAGCTTCTGCAGCAGGACTCGCAGCGTGTCGCCCGAGCTTTTCTTGAGGCCCTCGCCCATGACCTCCATGCCGTAGAGGAACATGGCCAGACCGCCGAACATGGTTATGACAGCAAAGATATCCACACCTACACCCCTTTTATCTGTCTCATACTTGAAATAATAGCATACGTCCCGGGGCTTTGGGGAGATTCAGACCGAAATTATAACAGTTTTTTTACCTCGACTTAACATTGGCCCTTGACAAACGGGGTTTTGGGGCTATAATAAGACACAATTTCATAGGAAAGATAGAGGCGCGGCCGACAAGAGTAGCTTCCGTACACACGACAGACAGCGTGGAAGCGAAAGGGGAAGCCGCCGAGGGACTGCCGGGGTGTCTGCCCCTGCGGTTGCCGGGCCGTCGGAGAACATCCGCCGGACTGTCACTGTTGTGGAGAGCTATCGAACGAAACCGTCTTTTGCATTGCCCTGAGCCTTCACACAGCGTGGCTCAGGGCATTTTCGTTTTGCCCGGGCCGTACCCCAGCGCATCCCAGCGTAACCCAGCATACCCCGGCGAAATCGAAAAAAGAGAGGTAAAACAAAATGAGAAAGATCCTGTCACTCGTACTTGCACTGTGCATGGTGTTCGCCCTTGCCGCCTGCGGCAGCGAGCCCGCCACCGAAAGCGAAGCCCCCGAAGTTGACCCCAAGGAGGCCGCCGAGGCCGTACTGAGTTCCATCACCCTGCCCGAAGGCATCGATGCCGCCGCCGTGCAGGGCGTTGAGGACGGCGTGCTGACCGTCGCCATGGAGTGCGCCTACGCGCCCTACAACTGGACGCAGATGGACGACTCAAACGGCGCCGTGCCCATCTCGAACGTCGAAGGCTCCTACGCCAACGGCTATGACATCATGATATCGAAGCTCATCTGCGAGACCTACGGCTGGGAGCTCGAGGTCGTCTCCAGCGTGTGGGACTCCCTCGTGCCCGGCGTGCAGAGCAGCACCTATGACGCCGTCATCGCGGGCCAGAGCATGACCGCCGACCGCATGGAGCAGGTCGACATGGCCGGCCCCTACTACTACGCCAACATCGTCGTCGTCACGACGAAGGACTCTGAGTACGCGGACGCGACGAGCATAGCCGACCTCGCCGGCGGCACCGCCACCGCGCAGAGCGGCACCATCTGGTATGACTCCTGCCTGCCCCAGATACCCGACGTCGACCTCATCGCCCCGGCCGAGACCGCGCCGAGCATGATAATGGCCCTCACCACCGGCCAGGTCGACTACATCTGCACCGACGTGCCCACCGCCACCGCCGCCGCCCAGAAGGACGACAGCCTCGTCATCCTGAACTTCACCGGCACGGACGGCGACTTCCAGTTCGCCACCGAGGAGGAGAGGGCTGAGAACGTCAACATCGGCATCTCCGTCCTGAAGGGCAACACCACGCTCATGGAGGCCATCGACGGCATACTCGGCCAGATGGACAGCGACGACTTTGACGCCATAATGGCCTACGCCATCTCCGTGCAGCCCGAAATCTGAGCCTCGCGGCTCAAGCTGAGGAAGGGAACACCGCCACATGGACAGATTTTCCGCGCTGATTTATGACATAGGGCGCCTGCTCGAGGTATACTGGAAGGCCTACCTGTCCGATTTGGGCAACACACTGCTGCTCGCCCTCGTCGCGACGGTCATAGGCTGCCTCATAGGCCTCGTCTGCGGCATCCTGAACACGATACCCTACACGAAGCGCGACCCGTTCATAAAGAGGTTCATACTGAAGCTCATCCGGGTCATCGTGCGCATCTATGTGGAGGTCTTCCGCGGCACCCCCATGGTGCTGCAGGCGGTGTTCATCTTCTACGGCCTGCCCTATTTCTCGAACAACCAGTACAGGTTCGACAGCCTCTGGGCCGCGGCGATACTCATCGTCTCCATAAACACCGGCGCCTACATGGCCGAATCGGTGCGCGGCGGCATCATCTCCATAGACCCCGGCCAGACCGAGGGCGCCAAGGCCATAGGCATGAACCACTACCAGACCATGACGAGCATCATCCTGCCACAGGCGCTGCGGAACATCATGCCGCAGATAGGCAACAACTTCATTATAAATGTGAAGGACACCTCGGTCATGTTCATCATCGGCTTCACGGAGTTCTTCGCGCGGCACCGCTACATCGTCGGCCTGAACAACATGTACTTCCCGAGCGCGACGATAGAGATGATAGGCTATCTCGCCGTGACGCTCACGGCCTCGTTCCTACTGCGCTGGGTCGAGCAGCGCATGGACGGCGCGGACAGCTACGAGCTGGCCCAGGCCGACCAGCTCACCATGGCGGCTGGCACCTACAGCCATCCCAGCCACGGCACGCCCTTCGACGAGCAGAGCCCCGAGTACAGGGAGCGGCTGCGTCAAAGCCTCAAAAACCGCAACGGCAGCACGAGGGGGGATCGCTGAATGGATACGATACTTGAAGTCCGGCACCTCTCCAAGAGCTTCGGCAAGAACGAGGTGCTCCGCGACATAGATTTCACCGTCTCCAAGGGCGACGTCACGAGCATCATCGGGGCCTCCGGCTCCGGCAAATCGACGCTGCTGCGCTGCATAAACCTGCTCGAGACGCCCTCGAGCGGCGACGTGCTCTTCCACGGCGAGAGCGTCGTCTCCGGCAAGGTGAACCCCTCGGCCTACCGCTCCAAGGTGGGCATGGTGTTCCAGAGCTTCAACCTCTTCGCCAACATGAGCGTCTTGGAAAACTGCATGATAGGCCAGGTCAAGGTGCTCAAAAAGAGCAGGGCCGAGGCCAGGGCCAACGCCATGAAATACCTCGAGCAGGTGGGCATGGCCCCGTACATAAACGCAAGGCCCCGGCAGATATCCGGCGGGCAGAAGCAGCGCGTGGCCATAGCCAGGGCGCTCGCCATGGAGCCGGAGGTGCTGCTCTTCGACGAGCCGACCAGCGCGCTCGACCCCGAGATGGTGGGCGAGGTGCTCTCCGTCATGCGCGAGCTCGCGCGCGGCGGCATGACCATGCTGGTCGTCACGCACGAGATGGCCTTCGCGCGCGACGTCTCCACCCAGGCCGTCTTCATGAAGGACGGCGTCATCTGGGAACGGGGCGCGCCGGAGGAGCTGTTCAAAAACCCGCAGTGCCCCGAGACGCGGGACTTCCTCTCGAGGTTCATGGAAAATTGAAACGGAACCGATATCCACAGTCCCGGAGGGGTCTGTGGATATCAGGCTGTTATAAATCAATCAGAGAGCGGGAGAAAAACAATGCACAGGAAAAGAAAAGTCCGCGCGCTGCCGGCGCTCATCGCCGTGCTGGCGGCCATCGTATGTACGCTCGTCGTGGGCGTCTTCGCCGACGGCGGGGACGCGGCCGAGGTCACGAGCCGCTTCTACGGCACGGCCTGGTCGCTGCTGCCGCCCGTCATCGCCATCGTCCTCGCGCTCATAACCAAGGAGGTCTACTCCTCCCTCTTCGTCGGCATCCTGGCCGGCGGCCTGCTGTACTCGAACTTCGGCTTTGAGGGCACGGTGCTGCACATCTTCAACGGCGGCATCGCCTCCGTGCTCTCCGACGACTACAACGTCGGCATCCTCATCTTCCTTGTCATCCTGGGCGCCATGGTCTCGCTCATGAACCGGGCGGGCGGCTCCGCCGCCTTCGGGCGCTGGGCGGCCAAGAGGATAAAGACCCGCGTCGGCGCGCAGCTGGCCACCATCGTCCTCGGCGTGCTCATCTTCATCGACGACTACTTCAACTGCCTGACCGTCGGCAGCGTCATGCGCCCCGTCACGGACAAGCACGGCGTCTCGCGCGCGAAGCTCTCCTACCTCATCGACGCCACCGCGGCCCCGGTCTGCATCATCGCGCCCATCTCCTCCTGGGCCGCCGCCGTCGCCAGCTATGTCGAGGACGGCCAGGGCCTCGTGGTCTTCATCAAGTCCATACCCTTCAACTTCTACGCCTGGCTGACCATCATCATGATGATAGGCCTCGCCGTCATGAAGATAGAGTACGGCCCCATGGCCAAGTTCGAGAAAAACGCCCAGGCGGGCGACCTCTTCTCCGGCAAGAACCCCTACGCCGGCATGGAGGAGGACGTGCCCGAGGGCAAGGGCCGCGTGCTCGACCTTGGGCTGCCCATAGTCGTGCTCGTCTTCTGCTGCATCATGGGCATGCTCTACACCGGCAACTTCTTCACCGGCACGAGCTTCGTGGACGCCTTCTCCGGCTGCGACGCCTCCGACGGGCTCATGCTCGGCAGCGCCTTCGCTCTGGTCTTCGCCATCGTCTACTACCTCTGCCGCGGCTCCATGAGCTTCCGCGATATCATGAACAGCATCCCCGAGGGCTTCAAGGCCATGGTGCCCGCCATCCTCATCCTCACCTTCGCCTGGAGCCTCAAGGCCATGACCGACTCGCTCGGCGCGACCGCCTTCGTCGATACCACCCTGCGCGCCTCGGCTGAGGGCTTCAAGGCGCTGCTGCCGGCCATCGTCTTCCTCATCGGCTGCTTCATCGCCTTCTCCACCGGCACGAGCTGGGGCACCTTCGGCATACTCATCCCCATCGTGCTCGAGGTCTTCCCGCTGACCGACCCGCACGGCATCGTCTGCGTCTCCGCCTGCATGGCCGGCGCGGTCTGCGGCGACCACTGCTCGCCCATCTCGGACACCACCATCATGGCCTCCGCCGGCGCGCAGTGCGACCACGTCAACCACGTCTCGACCCAGCTGCCCTACGCCATCACCTGCGCCGCGGTCAGCTGCGTGAGCTACATCATCGCCGGTTTCGTGCCCAACGCCGTCATCGTCCTGCCCGTGGCGGTCGTGCTCATGCTCGGCACGCTGGCCGTCATCAAAACGCTCAACAAGGGGAAGGCCAAAAATGACGCTTGACGAGATATGGAGCAGGGCGCGCGAGATGATGCGCCCCAACTGCCGGGTCTGCAAGGTCTGCAACGGCGCGGCCTGCAAGGGCGAAATACCCGGCACCGGCGCCATGGGCGACGGTTCCTCCTGGACCAACTGCACGGAATTCCTCAGCCGGGTGAAGCTGAACCTCGACACCGTCTATGAAAACCGCGGCCAGGATACGACGCTCGAGATCTTCGGGCACAGCTTCAAGTACCCCATCTTCGCCGCGCCCATAGGCGGCATGAACCACAACTACAACGGCGCCATCACCGACCGGGACTGGACCTTCTCGCTCGTGCGCGGGGCGAAGGCCGCCGGCATCCTGCCCTTCACCGGCGACAACGGCAACGACGCCCAGTACGAGCTCGGCCTCGAGGCCGCAAAGGAGAACGAGGGCCTGAACGTCATCACGCTCAAGCCCTGGCGAGACAACGACAAGCTTATCCGCAGGGCCAAGGAGATGGAGGCCGCGGGCTGCATAGCCTTCGCCTGCGACATAGACGCCGCCGGCTTCGTCAACATGGGCCGGGACATCTCGCAGATAGGGCCCAAGAGCGTGGAGGAGCTGCGCGAGCTCACGAGCTCCGTGAAGATACCCTTCCTGCTCAAGGGCGTAATGACCGCCAAGGGCGCGGAAAAGGCCGCCGAGGCCGGCTGCGCGGGCGTCATCGTCTCCACGCACGGCGGGCGGGTCATCCAGTCCGCGCCCGGCACCTGTGAGGTGGTGCCCGAGATACGCGCGGCCGTGGGCGATTCCCTCAAGGTCATAGCCGACGGCGCCATCCGCAGCGGCACGGACATCTTCAAAGCCCTGGCCCTGGGCGCGGACGCGGTCATGATCGGCCGGCCCTTCGTCGTCGCCGCCCACGGCGGCGGGGCAGAGGGCGTCGCGCTCTACGCAGAGAGCCTGGGCGGGCAGCTCCGGAACGTCATGCTCATGACCGGGGCCGCAGACCTCGCCGGGATCACGGCAGACAAGATCAGGCTCTGAATACCGGCACCAATTGAAAGGCCCGGGACGCTGTCCCGGGCCTTTGCGCTGTATTCTGCGCTGTATATTTAATTGTGGGTACGGGCCTGTTTCGCGGCCGCGGCGCCGTGGCAGGTGCCGGAGCAGGCGCAGCTGCCGCAGCCGTCCCCGCAGCTGCACGAGCCCTTGCCGCGCTTCTTGTCCCTTGCCAGCTTGAAGACCACCGCCGCGACTGCGCACAGCACGACGAGACCCACGAGTATGCTGCCCAGGTTGGCAGCCAGCCACTCAAGCATTGACTTTCACGTCCTTTTTCGCCGCGTTCACGCTCAGCTCCCCGCCGTACTCGGAATAGCGGTTCTTCCGCAGCAGCATATACAGCAGGCCCGCCAGCACGACTATCGCCGCGACGGTGCCGAGGCCGAAGCTCAGCTCGCCCGTTATGAGCCCGCCGAACTGGTAGATCATGAGGCTCACGAGGTAGGCGAAGCCGCACATGTAGCCTATGGCTCCTACCGTCCACTTGGGGCTGTTCATCTCGCGCTTTATCGCGCCCATGGCCGCAAAGCAGGGGGCGCACAGGAGGTTGAAGACCATGAAGCTGTAGCCGGCGATGGGAGTGAAGGTGGTGTTCAGTATGCCCCAGATCTCCTCGCCCGTCTCGCCGACCTCGGCGAAGCCGTAGCAGACCGCCATGATGGTGACGAGGTTCTCCTTCGCCACAAGGCCGCCCACGACGCCCACCGTCGCCTGCCAGATGCCGAAGCCCAGGGGCGCGAAGATGAAGGCCACGGCCCCGCCGATGGCCGCGAGCAGGGAATCGTTGTTGTCCTCCACCATGCCGAAGCCCGCAGAGGTGACGCCGAAGGCCTGCAGGAACCAGATGACCACGGCGCTCAGGAGTATGAGCGTGCCCGCGCGCTTTATGAAGCTCCAGCCGCGCTCCCAGGTGGCCCGCAGGACGTTGGACGCCGCAGGGGAGTGGTAGGGCGGAAGCTCCATGACGAAGGGCGCCGCGTCGCCCGCAAAGGCGCGGAGCTTCTTGAGTATGATGCCGGAGACGATGATAGCCGCCACGCCGACGAAGTAGGCGCTCGTCGCCACCCACCAGGCGTTGTCGAAGAAGGCGCCCGAGATCATGCCGATGATGGGCAGCTTCGCGCCGCAGGGGATGAAGCAGGTGGTCATGATGGTCATGCGCCGGTCGCGCTCGTTTTCTATCGTGCGGCTGGCCATGACGCCCGGCACGCCGCAGCCCGAGCCGATGAGCATGGGGATGAAGCTCTTGCCAGAGAGCCCGAACTTGCGGAAGATGCGGTCCATGATGAAGGCCACGCGCGCCATGTAGCCCACGTCCTCCAAGATGGACAGCAGCAGGAACAAAATGAGCATCTGCGGCACGAAGCCGAGCACCGCGCCCACGCCGCCGACAATGCCCTCGATCACGAGGCCCGAGAGCCAGGGCGCCACGTTCCAGCCCTCGAAGAGCGCCGTCAGCCCGCCCGTTATCCACTCGCCGAAGAGCGTGTCGTTCATGAAGCCCACCGTCCAGTCGCCAACGCTGCCGATGGAGATGTAGTAGACGCCCGCCATGATCGCAACGAAAATGGGCAGGGCCAGGATGCGGTTCGTCACGATGCGGTCTATCTTGTCCGAGACGCTCATCTTGCGGCCGGTGTGCTTCTTCTTAACGGCCTGGGAGACGACCTTCGCTATGTAGGCGTAGCGCTGGTTCGTGATGATGCTCTCGGAGTCGTCGTCCAGCTCCTCCTCGCAGTCGGCGATGTGCTCCTCGATGTGGTCGGCGAGCGCCCGGTCAAGATGCAGCTCCTCCATGACCTTGCCGTCGCGCTCGAAGAGCTTTATCGCGTACCAGCGCAGGAAGCGCGGCTCCACCAGGCCCTCGATGCTCTCCTCGATGTGCGCTATGGCGTGCTCCACGCTGCCCTCGAAGACCGAGGGCGCGGAAAGGCCGCGCTTTTCCTCCGCCAGGGCCGCCGCGCGGGCCGCAGCCTCCTTCGAGCCCTCGCCCTTGAGCGCCGAGGTCGCCACTACCTCGCAGCCCAGTGCCGAGCCCAGCTTTTTGAGGTCGATGACGTCGCCGTTCTTGCGCACGACGTCTATCATGTTCACCGCCACCACCGTGGGTATGCCCAGCTCGATGAGCTGCGTCGTGAGATAGAGGTTGCGCTCTATGTTCGTGCCGTCCACGATGTTTATGATCGCGTCGGGCTTCTCGCCGACCAGATAGCTCCTCGCCACGACCTCCTCAAGCGTGTAGGGCGAGAGTGAATAGATGCCCGGCAGGTCCTGTATGATGACGTCGGAGCGGCCCTTCAGGCGGCCCTCCTTCTTCTCGACCGTGACGCCCGGCCAGTTGCCGACGCGCTGATTGGAACCCGTCAGGTCGTTGAACATCGTCGTCTTGCCGGAGTTGGGATTGCCGGCAAGCGCAATTTTCACACTCATTGCTGTTCTCCTCTCTAAATGCAGATAGTCATAACTAACTGATGTGCCGCAATAAGCCGGCCCGAAGGCCGGTGCGCGGGCTTATTCGACCTCGATCATCTCCGCGTCGGCGCGGCGGATGGAGAGCTCGTAGCCGCGGACGGTGGTCTCGATGGGGTCGCCCAGCGGCGCGACCTTGCGGATGTAGACCTCCGTGCCCTTTGTGATGCCCATGTCCATGATGCGGCGCTTGAGCGGGCCTGTGCCGTTCAGCCTCACGACGGTGAGGGTCTGCCCGACCTTTGCGTCTTTAAGTGTCTTCATTTTGTCCCCTCCTGATTC
Organism: uncultured Oscillospiraceae bacterium; assembly: GCA_944387285.1. Classification (GTDB taxonomy): domain Bacteria; phylum Bacillota; class Clostridia; order Oscillospirales; family Oscillospiraceae; genus Scatomorpha. The sequence continues at coordinate 21,369 of CALXEH010000033.1, forward strand.
ATGTCACCATGATGCGGTTTGCCAGCCTGCCGTCCAGAGCGATGCGGCTGTCCTTTACCTGGAGTATGAGGTTTTCCCCGAGGCGGTTGACGACGGTGACCTCCTGCCCAACGACGAGCCCCAGCTCGGCGAGGTGACGCCTCACCTCGTCCTTGCCCGAGACCTTGAAGATGGAAAGAGCCTCGCCCGTGCCGGCCATGGATAACGGCAGCATGCCGGTCCACTCCCTTCTTGAAGTTAGCGTTATCTAACACCGGTTAGTTTATAATAACTAACCGCGTTTGTCAAGAGCTGAACACAAAAAATCGCCCCTGAGCGAAGTGTTCAAAAACACCCGGGCAAAAATTGTCCAAAACGTCAAAAATTTCAAAGAGGGCAAAGCGGACGTTGACAAATCAGTCAAATGTGCTAAAGTTGAGCCAGGGCTGGTAACGTTACCGGGAACGTTCTCGCAAAGTTGCCCGGGGAGTGTGTGGAATGACTATCAAGGATATAGCAAGGCTGTGCGGCGTTTCGGTGAGCACGGTCTCGCGTGTGCTCAACGAGAGGCCGGACGTGAGCCCATCGGTCAGGGCGGCGGTGCTCGAGGCCGTGAGGCGGAGCAACTATGTGCCGAACAACAGCGCCCGGGACCTTGTAAAGATAAGCTCCGACGCCGTGGGCCTGGTGGTGAAGGGCGTGTCGAACCCCTTCTATGCTGACATCATAAAGGCCGTGGAGCGGGAGATAGACGCGGCGGGCTGCACGATGGTGATGCAGCAGATAGACATCTCGGAAGACGAGGTGGCGCGCGCGGCCGGCATGGAGCGCGAGAAGAAGCTCCGGGGCCTCATCCTGCTGGGCGGGCGCTCGGACTACTCGGCGCAGGACCTGGGGACGATCACGGTGCCCTTTGTGTGCTGCTCGTTCACGAACAGCTTCGGGACGCTCTCGCGGGCCGAGTATTCGGCGGTGTCGATAGAGGACGAGGAGACGGCGGCGCGGGCGGTGCGCGAGCTGTACCGGCTGGGGCACAGGAGGATAGCGGCACTGGTCTCGGCTACGGACGACCGCTCGATAAGCGAGCTGAGGTATCGCGGCTATTTGAGAGCGCTGCGGGAGTTTGGACTGGAGCCGGACGACAGGCTGGCAGTCTGTGCGGGCAGTTTCGGCATGAGGGATGCATACGAGGCGACCATGCGGCTTTTGGACTCCGGAGAGGAGTTTTCGGCGATATTCTGTATTTCCGACATGATGGCGATAGCGGCGATAAAGGCGCTGGAGGACCGGGGCCTCGGCGTGCCTGGGGACTGCTCGGTGATAGGCATAGACGGGCTGGAGTTTTCGGAGTACACGCGCCCGACGCTGACCACGCTGGTGCAGCCGAGGGAGCGCATGGGCGCGGAGAGCGTCCGCATACTAATGGATATGATAGAGGGCCGCGGCGGCAACCGCCAGGTGATGCTCGAGACACAGCTGCGGCCCGGGGGCTCGGTGAGAGCCGTTTGACGCGTATTTTCCGGCGAGACGCCGAGGAAATAAATATTAATAGGAGATGTTAAAAGAATGAAGAAGTTTCTTGCACTGCTTCTGGCCCTCGTGATGGTCTTCGCGCTGGCCGCCTGCGGCACGACTGATTCCACGCCGACCGACGCGCCGGATGACGGCGGCACCACGGTGACCGACGCTCCCGACGACGGCGGCAGCACCGCGGCCGGCAGCGTCTACTACCTGAACTTCAAGCCCGAGCAGGACGCCCAGTGGCAGGAGCTCGCCGCCTACTACACCGAGCAGACCGGCGTGCCCGTCAAGGTCGTCACCGCCGCCTCCGGCGAGTACGAGACCTACCTGACCTCTGAGATGGCCAAGGAAGACGCCCCCACCCTGTTCCAGGTGAACGGCCCCGTCGGCCTCGCCAGCTGGAAGGACTACTGCTATGACCTGGCCGGAAGCGCCATCTACGGCGAGCTCACCAGCACCGACTACGCGCTCACCGAGGGCGACGTCGTCTACGGCATCGGCTACGTCATTGAGAGCTACGGCCTCATCGTGAACACCGACCTCCTCAGCCAGGCGGGCTACACCGTCGACGACATCCAGAGCTTTGAGGACCTCAAGGCCGTCGCCGAGGACATCACCGCCCGCAAGGATGAGCTGGGCTTCGCGGCCTTCACCTCCGCCGGCATGGACGGCAGCTCCGACTGGCGCTTCAAGACCCACCTCGCCAACCTGCCCATCTACTTTGAGTATCAGGACAAGGGCATCAGCTCCACCGACGCCATCGAGGGCACCTACCTCGACAACTACCGCGCCATGTGGGATCTCTACATAAACAACTCCACCTGCAGCCCCGCCGAGCTGACCGCCAAGACCGCCAACGACACCCTCAATGAGTTCCTCGCGGGCCAGGCCGTGTTCTATCAGAACGGCTCCTGGGAGTACGCCAACGTCTCCGGCGAGGGCAAGTTCTCCGACGACCAGCTCGCGATGATCCCCATCTACTTCGGCGTGGGCGACGAGGCCAACCAGGGCCTGTGCACCGGCACCGAGAACTACTGGTGCGTCAACAAGAACGCCTCTGCTGAGGACATCCAGGCCACCCTCGACTTCATGGCCTGGTGCGTCACCGACGAGGTCGCCCTCAAGGCGATGACCGGCGGCGAGGGCGCGATGCCCAGCGGCGCGGCCGGCATGGGCTTTGCCATCCCCTTCAAGTCCGCCCCCGAGAGCAGCAACCTCTTCGTCAAGACCGACGCTGAGATGACCGCCGCGGGCAAGACCCCGGTTTCGTGGAACTTCACCACCATGCCCTCCGAGGAGTGGAAGAACGGCGTCGGCGCCGCGCTCTCCATCTACGCGGCCGACCAGACCGACGACAACTGGGCCGGCGTCGTCAGCGCCTTCGTGGACGGCTGGGCCACTGAGTACGCCCTGGCCAACGGCTGATAACAAAAGCGCATAGCAAAACGGCTTTCCGGGGCCGCCGGACTTTTCCGGCGGCCCCCTTTTAAAGGCACCGCCCGGGCGGGGCCCGTGCCGGGCGCGAGTCCGGCCCGGACGGTGTTCATTTCTTGAGAGAGAGGGGAACAGCAGGTGGAAAAAGCCATACGCAAATACTGGCCGATCTTCGTCCTGCCGACGCTGCTCGCCTTCATATTCGGGTTCATAATCCCGTTTGTCGAGGGCGTTTACCTGGCCTTCTGCCAGTTCACGACGGTAAAGGACGCCACATTCATCGGTCTTTCAAACTTCACCAAGGTCTTTGCAGACAGCACCTTCACCCACGCTTTCTGGTATAACTGCGCCTTTGTCGTGGTCTCGACCCTCGTCATAAACGCGGGCGGCCTGGCCGTGGCGCTCATCCTGACGAAGGCCATCCGCGGCACGAACGCCTTCAGGACGGTCTTCTTCATGCCGAACCTCATAGGCGGCATCGTGCTCGGCTACATCTGGCAGATACTGCTCAACTGCGCGCTGAGCCTGCTCGAAAAGCCGCTGCTGCGCCTGGACGCGACGGCGGGCTTCTGGGGCCTCGTCATACTCATGGCTTGGCAGCAGATAGGCTACATGATGATAATCTACATCGCCGGCCTGCAGAGCATACCGGACACCCTGACCGAGGCCGCCGAGATAGACGGCGCGACGCCCTGGCAGACCTTCTGGAAGGTCAAGTTCCCGATGCTGATGCCGAGCCTCACGATCTGCCTCTTCCTCACCATCACGAACAGCTTCAAGCTCTTCGACCAGAACATGGCCCTGACGGGCGGCGAGCCGAACCACGCCTCGGAGCTTTTGGCGTATAACATCTACTACACCTTCTACGGCCGCTCCGGACCTCAGTGGCGCGGCATAGGCCAGGCGAAGGCCGTCATCTTCTGCCTCATCGTCGTGGCCATCTCGCTCATCCAGCTCCGCTCCACCCGCAGGAAGGAGGTACAGCAGTGAGCAAGTCCAAGGCCCGCTCCAACCTCATATGGAGCATTGTGATGACCATAGTCTGCGTCATCTATATGTACCCCATCTTCATGGTGCTCATGAACTCGCTGAAGGTGGAGTCCGCCATCAGCACCTCGACGGCCTTCCAGCTGCCGAACTCCGAGACCTTCGCGGGGCTCGATAACTATGTGAACGCCATAACCTCCCGCGGCTTCTTCGCCAGCTTCGGCTATACGCTGTTCATAACCGTGAGCTCCGTCGCGGCCATCCTGCTCTTCTGCTCGATGTTCGCCTGGTACATCACCCGCGTCAGGAGCTGGGTGACGAAGGCGCTCTATCTGCTGTGTGCGTTTTCGATGGTCGTGCCCTTCCAGATGGTCATGTTCACGCTCTCGTCCCTGGCCGACAGCATGAGGATAAACTTCTTCGGCCTCTACACCCTGCGCTTCAACACGCCCTGGATGCTCTGGTTCGTGTATCTGGGCTTCGGCGCGGGCCTGGCGGTGTTCATGTTCTGCGGCTTCATGCGCAGCGTACCGCTTGAGATCGAGGAGGCCTCGATGATAGACGGCTGCAACCCGCTGCAGACCTATTTCAAGGTCGTTTTCCCGCTGCTCAAGCCCACGATGGTCTCCGTCGGCATCCTCGAAGCCATGTGGATCTGGAACGACTACCTCCTGCCCACGCTCATCCTGGACATAGACAAGTACAAGACCATCTCCATGCTCATCCAGTACTTCCGCGGCAGCTACGGCCGGGTCGAGATGGGCCCCATGATGGCCTGCATCATGCTCGCCATCTTCCCCATCGTCATAGTCTATCTCGCGGGACAGAAACACATTATCAAAGGCGTCGTCTCCGGCGCCGTGAAGGGGTAAGCAATTATGGAGCGTAAAAGCGGCATACTCATGCCCATATCCTCTCTGCCGTCGAACTACGGCATAGGCACCTTCGGCAAGGAGGCCTATAAATTCGCGGACTTCCTGGCCGCGGCGGGACAGAAGGCCTGGCAGCTCCTGCCCCTCGGCCCCACGAGCTACGGCGACTCGCCCTACGCCTCCTTCTCCACCTTCGCGGGCAACCCCTATTTCATCGACCTCGACATGCTCATCGAGGACGGACTGCTCAAAAAGCCCGAGGTCGCGGCTGTTGACTGGGGCGACGACCCCATGAACGTCGATTACGGCAAGATATACTACAACCGCTTCGATATCCTGCGCCTCGCCTGCGCGCGCGGCTGGGACAGGGACGCCGGCGAGATAACCCGCTTCCGCGAGCAGAATGCCGGCTGGCTGCCGGATTACGCGCTGTTCATGGCCGTGAAGCGCCATTTCGACATGGTCTCCTGGACGCTTTGGCCGGACGAGGACATCCGGCTCCGCAAGCCCGGGAGCGTGGAGCACTACCGCAGCCTGCTTGACGCGGATGTGCGGCTCTTTACCTGGGTGCAGTACATGTTCTACAAGCAGTGGGATAAGCTGCGCGAGTATGTGCACTCGCTGGGCATCGAGATAATAGGCGACCTGCCCATCTATGTGGCGCTCGACTCCTCGGACGTCTGGGCCGACCCGAAGAGCTTCCTGCTCGACGAGAAGAACATACCCACCTGCGTCTCCGGCGTGCCGCCCGACTATTTCAGCGAGGACGGGCAGCTCTGGGGCAACCCCATCTACAACTGGGAACGCATGAAGTCCGACGGCTACGGCTGGTGGATAAGGCGCATCGAGGGCGCGAAGAAGCTCTACGACGTCATCAGGATAGACCATTTCCGGGGCTTTGAGAGCTACTGGAGCATACCCTACGGCGAGGAGACGGCGAAAAACGGCAAGTGGATGCCCGGCCCCGGCATGGGCCTTGTCGGCGTGCTGCGCGACTGGTTCCACGACACGAAGTTCATCGCCGAGGACCTGGGCTTCCTGACGCCCGAGGTCGAAAAGCTGCTGCGCGACTCCGGCTTCCCCGGCATGAAGGTGCTGGAGTTTGCCTTCGACTCGCGCGAGCCGAGCAACTACCTGCCGCATACCTATATACCCAACTGCATCTGCTACATCGGCACGCACGACAACGAGACTCTGATGCAGTGGTACAAGGGCGGCAACCGCGACGACGTGGCCTACGCCGAGCTCTACCTCGGCCTGAACGAGGAGGAGGGCATAAACTGGGGCGTCATCCGCGGCGGCATGTCGAGCGTGGCGCAGCTGTTCGTGGCGCAGATGCAGGACTATCTGGCCCTCGGGCCCGAGGCGCGCATGAACGTACCCGGCACGGTGCAGGGCAACTGGCGCTGGCGCATGAAGCCCGGCGAGGCGACGCCCGAGCTCGCGGCGAAGATCAGAAAATACGCCACGATGTACGGCCGCTTCTGGGCCCCGCCCGAGCCTGAGCCCGAGCCTGAGGACGAGGCCGGAGAAACAAAGGGCAACTGAAAGCAAGCGCTGCGGAGCTATCCGCGGCGCTTTTTATATTCCACCCCGTTTCTTTGGCCCTTGCCCAAAGAAACGGGAGTGGAGCCCCAAAGAAAAGCGGCGTTTTATTGGGCTGGGAGGACCCATCGTACCGTGTGCGTCCCACCCGCCTCTCCCTCCGGCCCTCTACGCCTACATGACGTTTGGGCGTGGGAAGGTTTGCTGCGTTTGATTTTACGGGGAGGGCCGTCTCGGCTGACGATTGGGAATAAGGAAGCCGCCGCCCTTTGGGCGGCGTTTTATTACATTATCGACTGACGTCGTCGATGCGGCAAGGGTCCGCATCTCCTCCGCAGTCTCTTTGTTGGCGTTGGATTTTACGCCCACGCCAACCGTAGGGGCGGGGTTCCACCCCCGCCCGGCGTTGGATTTTGCGCGCGCCCATCCGTAGGGCGCACCGACCGCGGTGCGCCGTCTTTACGGTTTCGCAGCCGCGTACGGTTTTTGCCCACCCGTAGGGGTCGGCGTCCCCGACGACCCGCCGCGCGCCGGGCGGCGCGCGGGGCGCCGGCGTCAGCCGGCGTTGCGTGGTTTTGGCGTCGTCCGAAACC